>CAZSZH010000053.1:0-18663 GCA_964610785.1 uncultured Flavobacterium sp.
CCAGCTCCTGCAAAATCCTCCAGGATGGGAACATAGCAAAGGTATGCGGTTGTAGCGGTGCGATGTAGGTCGCTTGCCTTTTTTTATTCCGAACTTGTTTCGGAATCTTTTTTTTTATATTTGGTTCTTCTATCAAATTTTTAATCTATTTTTCCTTTTATGAATTTATCTTGGCAAATAGTTCGATTTGAATTAAAGGAAACATTTTCAATAGCTTACGGTAATTATGTTTTTCGAGAAGCTTTAATTATCACCTTACAATCTCACGATTATTGTGGTTATGGCGAATGTACTTCTATTGATTATTATCAAATAAATTTACAAGATTTTGTGCAAAAATTGCAGTGGAGTAAAGAAAAAATTGAAAATCAAAACAGTATTCATCCCACGGAATTTTATCAGTTTCTAGTATCGTTAGGGTTGCCGAATTTTTTGCGCTCTGCTTTAGATTGTGCCTATTGGGATTTGTTTGGTAAATTAGAAAATAAAAGCTTTTTGCAACTTAATTCGATTGCAATTAAGCAACTACCCGAATCATCAATAACTATTGGTGTAGCTCCTATTGAAACTCAAATTCAAAAAATAAAAGCATCTTCGTGGACCAATTTTAAGGTAAAATGCAATCATTTTAATCCGATAGAAATCGAAAAGTTACTTGAACTAAATCATCCAATTGCTTTAGATTCGAACGGAAGTTTTGAAAAAGAGCAGTGTAATTGGCTAGAGAATTATACCGAAGTAGTGAAATTTACTTATCTTGAACAACCCATGAAAAAAGGTATAGAAAACTATTCTGTTCTTCATGCTAATTTAGAAGCCAATTGGATGGCCGACGAAGATTGTCAAGATGAAACTACATTAGAAATTTTGAAACCACATTATAAAAGCATCAATATCAAATTGGTAAAGTGCGGTGGATTAACACCGGCACTACAACTAATTCAAAAAGCACGGCAATTAAATTATAAAATAATGATTGGCTGTATGACAGAATCTACCATTGGTATTTCGGCAAATGCTGTTTTAGCGCCGTTATGCGATTACGCCGATTTAGACGGTGCCAATCTTATTTCAAATGATATTGCAAACGGAACTAAAATTGAAAATGGCACTATTCACCTTTCAGAAAAACCCGGATTAGGAATTAAAATCTTAACATAGAATTCAAACATTTACGATCTAAAATTAAAAAATATAAAATGAGTAAGGTAGTATTAATTACGGGTGGTTCCTCTGGAATCGGGAAATCTATCGGAGAGTTTTTGCATCATAAAGGTTTCACAGTTTATGGAACTAGTAGAAACCCTGAAAGAATTACCAGTTCGGTATTTCCATTAATTACTTTAGATGTTCGCGATAAAGCTAGTATTCAAAATGCTGTTATTGAAATTATTTCAAAAACAGGAAAATTAGATATTGTAATCAATAACGCTGGCGTGGGTATTACAGGTCCCATAGAGGAAATTCCGACTGATGAAATCAAAAGTAACTTTGAAACAAATTTATTTGGACCAATTGAAGTCATGAAAGCGGTTTTGCCGCAAATGCGAGAGCAAAAATCAGGTTTGATAATCAATATTACATCTATTGCTGGCTATATGGGATTACCTTATAGAGGTGTCTATTCGGCTTCCAAAGGAGCTTTAGAATTGATTACCGAAGCTTTACGAATAGAAGTGAAATCGTTTGGAATTAATATTACCAATGTCGCGCCAGGCGATTTTGCCACAAATATTGCAGCGGGTAGATTTCATGCACCTTTAATGTCAGGTTCTGCCTATGAAATTCCGTATGGAAAAACGTTAAAAATGATGGATGACCATGTTGACTCAGGAAGTAATCCAAACGAAATGGCACACGCTATTTATAAAATTATTCTAAATCCTTCTCCAAAAATTCATTATAAAGTTGGAGCTTTTTTGCAAAAGTTTTCTATTGTTTTAAAACGGATTTTGCCCGATAAAATGTATGAAAAAATGCTGATGAATCATTATGAATTATAGTAAAATAGAGAAAAGAGTAAAGAACATAGATTTTCTTTATTTGAATTCGTAATTTTGCGCTTGAATTAAAATATACACAACTACTTTAATATTGAAACTATGAAATTTTTTATTGACACAGCTAATTTAAAAGACATCAAAGAAGCGCAATCACTTGGTATTTTGGATGGTGTAACGACCAACCCATCATTGATGGCTAAAGAGGGAATCACTGGTAAAAATAACATCTTAAAACACTACGTTGATATTTGCAACATTGTAGACGGAGAAGTGAGTGCCGAAGTTAACGCGACTGACTATGATGGAATGATCAAAGAAGGTGAAGAATTAGCTGATTTGCATGAGCAAATTGTGGTAAAAATTCCAATGACTAAAGATGGAATAAAAGCTTGTAAATATTTTTCGGACAAAGGAATTAAAACCAATGTAACTTTAGTATTTTCTTGTGGTCAAGCATTATTAGCTGCAAAAGCTGGTGCTACTTTCGTATCTCCATTTGTCGGACGCTTAGATGATATCTCTACTGATGGTTTGAACTTAATTCAAGAAATTAGAGAGATTTACGACAATTATGGCTATGAAACTCAAATTCTTGCTGCTTCTGTCCGTCATACTATGCATATTGTGAATTGTGCTAAAATTGGTGCCGATGTAATGACGGGCCCATTATCAGCTATTTTAGGATTATTAAAACATCCATTAACAGATATTGGCTTGGCGCAATTTATCGCTGATTTTGAGAAAGGAAATAAATAATTGTAAATCTGCTCTATTGATTACAAACAAAAAGCGATTTTCTAATTGAAAATCGCTTTTTGTATTTAGATGTACATCGAAATTTGACTAGGTCATTTCAATTCCTCTTCAAAATGAATATCAAACATATTGGTAAAGCCATTCTTAATTGTTTTATCGGCATTTATAACTAGCGTGCGATGTACTTTAGTAATTGCCCATTTGGCTCTAATATCTTCAAAGTTATCACATTTTAACTCTGTAATTGGATTAAAATTATATTTACGAACGTCTTTTTTCCATTGATCTATATTGTCATCTAAATTTATAGCAATGAAATTATAATCTGGATATTTTTTCTTTAGTTCTACAACTTTTTTATGAACTGCTGTTAAATGAGAATTCAGTTTTTCAGACCAAAAAAACAAAACTGTTTTTTGTTTGATAATATCATTTGAAGAAATACTTTTTCCATTAATGTCAATCAACTTAACTTCAGGTAATTTTTTACCTACTGTTAACAATTGAATGGCATTTCCAATTTTTAAAATTTCGTTCTTCTTGCTATTATCGGTAGAATATTTATGATATGTCTTTAAAAACTCTTGATTATTAACCATGTTTTGATCTTCTAACAGATACTTTAAAGCAATATTATTCAGTACAATATTTTTAACTTTTTCGTTTTTTATTAGAGTGTCGGCAATATTCAATTTATTAATATTGGTTCTTAAAGCTAAATCCACTTCTGAAAAATGGTTGTGATAATTAATAGCACCAACATTATTCAGCATGTGATCGAGATACATAACAAAAGGACTAAATTCGGTTAATTCTTTATTACTGTAATCAATGTTTTTTCTAAAGGCATAATAGTCTTTAGGAAGCTTATCGGCAACATTCTCGCCCGTCCTCATTTTGTGAATTATTGGATAAATTTCCTTCTTGGTATAATAAGGAAAATTTACAATTCCGTTTGCATAAATATCAAAATTACTACTCCACTTTATCTCTGCCTTTTTAGTAGCATAATATTTTTTATTGGAGTTATTAATCGCGTTAATATAGGTGTTGAATTTGTCCAATTTATAATCAAATACTTCAAACATGTTGTTTTTGTCTTTTTCATTTCTCAAATACATGTCCATCAAGAAATTATTTTTTTGATCTCCACGACCGCAAAAAACGATAGATTCGTCAAAATCTTTGGAATCAATATGTACTTTTATACTATCATTTTTATCAAAATATACATATTGATATTCGGGTTCATTCTTGAATGTATATAAACCCGGAGTAAGAGAATCGAATTTTTTAAAGAAAGTATTATCTTTTTTAAGAAATAAAGTATCGATAACAATATTATTTTTGCAAAACAAAACATAGGGTTTTGTAGGATTTGCAACTTCTCCACCAAAATAGGCAACATAATTATCATTTGAAAATTCTTTTTTACAAGAAGTACAAAACGATAAAGAAACTAAAAGTAGTAGTAAGATTCTATTGTAGGGCATTCTAGTTTTAATAATTTTTTATGTGAACAAATGTATTTAGTTGCTTTCGAATTTATTGTTAACCAATAGTTAAAGTATATTTTATTATTTCTCTTTGTATTAAAAAATGTATCGCTATTGACATGTTTTTTTTGTAATTTTGAAAACACAACTGATTCCAAATCATGCAAAAATTGTTTTCATTATTTTCAATATTTTTTCTGATAATCAATACCTATTCACAAGTAAAATATGGTAATCCAGAAGTCAATCCTACTACCATTCAAAGTAATTTTGAAAACTGGTTGCATTATCAAAATAGTAATATTATGCTTTCAATTGATTTTGTTGCATTAGATACCAGCAATAATATCATCTCCAAAGATCGTTTCCTTAATGAATTAACGCAAGGGACAACAATACCAATTAAATTACAATCCAATGATGCTCACTGTTACTATAAATTATTCAACATAGAGCCAACGGCAGATTCTAATATTAAAGCTACCATGGCTCAAAATGCCTTCGAAGAATATGAGCACTTTAAAATGGAAGGTGAATTATTTCCTAAATTTAATTTTTTAGATCTAAACGGAACTATTATTTCTAATGAAACTATGAAAGGAAAAATAGTTGTGATCAAATGTTGGTATATACATTGTCCAGCATGCATCAAAGAATTTCCATCTGTTAATGCACTAGTTAAAAAATACGAAAATAGGAAAGACATAATATTTATAAGCCTTGCCGAAGATACTCCCGACCAATTGAGCGCATTTTTATCTAAAAAACCTCTCTCCTACTTAGTTATACCAAACATGAAAACTTATATGAATGAGACCTTGCATTTGAATTCATTTCCAACGCACTTTATTTTAAATAAGCAAGGACGTATTTCTAAAGTATTACTCAACTACGAAAGCCTTGAAGAAGCTTTAAAAAAAGAAATTGAAAAATAAATATTATAAATTTGGCAATAGTACTTTGTCAATTATGTGAATAACTCCATTATTGCATTGCACGTTTGTATAAGTAACATTAGCAATTCTATTGTTACTATCTGTTATTTTAGTACCTCCGGTAACTTGTAAGGTAAAACTTTGCGGCACAGTAAGTGTCGAAAACACTAACCCATCCGAAAAAGCTGTTGACAACGTATTTCCATTGGTGATATGATACGATAGAATTTTAGACATATTAGTATCTGAAACGCCAGCAATACCGCCTGCTGATGCTAATTCAGTATCCAACGACGTGAAAGCATCGTTAGTTGGTTCAAATACAGTAAATATTGTTGAACCTGTAATATTGGATAAGACTGCTGATTGTGCTGGAAGTGCCAATGTATTTGCAAACGAAGATAAGTTAAGATTAGCGCTAGTATGTGTTGCAATTGTTGGTAAATCGATTACTGTATCTACAATATGAATTACTCCATTGGAGGCGACAATATTGGACGTAACAACTGTGGCAACTCCATTTACTTTAATACCAGCTGTTGTGTCTACATACAAACTCAATTCATTTGTTGCTGATGCCGAACCAAAAGCTAACGACTTTACATATTTTGTTGTTAGTTGAGTAGTTTGAAAAGATCCATTAATAATGTGATTTAATAAAAGATTTTTTAATTGATCTACGGGAATGTCATTGATTGTGGCAAATCCCTTGGCCGTCAAAAAGGTTGTAAAAGCGTCATTAGATGGAGCGAATATGGTATGTGCGCCGCTCTGTTTATACAAATCTGCGAAACCAGTAATATTTAATGCCTGAGTGAATATTTTTAAATCAGATTTTCTGGATGCAATATCTGTTATCGTATTATTGGTTTCTGGTTCATCTTTACTTTTTGAACATGCGATGGTAATTAAAGCAAGTAGAACTATAATTGAAATTTTTCTGAATTTAAAATAGCTTTTCATTTTTTTAGATTATATCAATTTCCAAAATTATGAAAAAATAAATAAGTAAGGTTATTAATATTCTTAAATTACATCCCAATCAAATTGAAATTTGAACGATTGAGAACAACAAAATTTTAACCCTTCAGACGTTAAAAGAATTAACTTCTGCTACTTCACCTGCTTTTAAATCATTCAAAAAGATATTCCCAACCCGAATGCGAACCAATCGCAAGGTAGGAAATCCAACTGCAGAAGTCATTTTTCGTACTTGCCGAAACTTTCCTTCGTTAATGGTAATTGAAACCCATGAGGTGGGACCATGACGTTCATCTCTGATTTTTTTTCCTCTTTCGCCAAAAGCCGGTTCGTTTTCTAAAATTTTGGCTTGGCATTTTCTGGTAATGTATTTTTTTCCGTTGAAACCTATTTCAACACCGTTCTTTAATTTCTCAATGGCTTCTTGACTGATAATGCCATCAACTTGCACGTAATATTCCTTTTCAACTTTTTTACTACGAACCATTTCGCTCATCATCCCATCAGTAGTTAATAAAAGTAATCCTTCCGAATCTTCATCCAATCGTCCAATGGCCATAGTGCCTTCGGGGAAATTGTACAATTCTCCGAGCAATTTTTTTTTGCGCTTCAACTCATAAACGAATTGCGATAAATAGCCGTAAGGTTTGTGAATTAAGAAATGTTGGTGCATAAAATATATTTCGGCAAAAATACATTTTTCAAATAGGCATTTTCAATTTAATGCTTATTTTTACAAAAACTTTTTACCTAAAATGAGTACTTCATTCTATCTAATTCTTGCTTTCATAATTGCTTTATCTATTGGAATTTTCATCGGAAAAATGCTTTTTTCTGCTAAATCCCAATCTGAAAAAGCCTCATTAGAAGAAAAAGCAAATGGATTATTAGCACAAATCAATCAACTGAAAGAGCAGTTCCAAAATGAACGAAATCAATTTGAAAAACAATTAATTGCCGCGAATCTGGAAAAAGAAGCCATTCGTTCTGAAAAAGAATCCCTAGCCATTCAATTGTCAAAAAAAGAAACCGATTTTGAAAATCTTTGGGAACGCAATAAAGAACAAAAACAAGAAGTAGAGCAACTTCAAGAGAAATTTACCAAAGAATTTGAGAATTTAGCCAACAAAATATTAGAGGAAAAAACAACCAAATTCACGGAACAGAACAAAGAAAATCTTAAAAACATTCTGTCGCCATTGCAAGATAAAATACAACTTTTTGAAAAGAAAGTAGAAGACACTCACAAAGAAAGCATCGATTATCATGCCGCATTACGTCAGCAAATTTTAGGTTTGCGTGAAATGAACGAACAAATGAGTAAAGAAACCATCAATTTAACCAAAGCTTTGAAAGGTGATAGTAAAATGCAAGGAAATTGGGGTGAATTGGTTTTGGAACGAGTGTTAGAAAAATCAGGATTAGAGAAAGATCGAGAATATTTTGTACAACAAAGTTTTGTTACCGAGGAAGGAAATCGAGTTTTTCCAGACGTGGTAATCAACTTACCCGATGAAAAGAAAATGATTGTCGACTCTAAAGTAACTTTAACGGCTTATGAACGCTATATTAATGAAGAAGATGATACCTTAAAGGTGCAACATCTAAAAGAACACGTTATTTCCATTAACCGTCATGTAGAACAATTGGGAAACAAAAATTATCAAGATTTGTATCAAATGGAAAGCCCCGATTTTGTATTGTTATTTATTCCTATAGAATCGGCATTTGCTGTTGCGTTGAATGAAGATACAAGCTTATATAACAAAGCCTTTGAAAAGAACATCGTTATTGTAACGCCGTCTACATTATTAGCAACTTTGCGCACCATCGATAGCATGTGGACCAACCAGAAACAACAAGAAAATGCATTGGAAATTGCTCGTCAGGCAGGAGCTTTATATGATAAATTTCACGGTTTATGGACAGATTTAATAACCATTGGTAAAAAGCTTGACGATGCTAAATCTGGTTATTCTGATGCAATGAACAAATTAGTTGATGGTTCTGGAAATTTAATAAATCGTGTTGAAAATCTTAAAAAAATGGGTGCTAAAGCCAAAAAATCACTTCCAGAAAATATAATTACAAGAGCTGAAAAAGATGAGTGAATTTAAAACTGTAAAATCATCAAGAGTAACTATTTCGCAACTGATGTTGCCTTCGCACACCAACTTTAGTGGTAAAATTCATGGAGGTTATTTACTCTCTCTATTAGATCAAATAGCCTTTGCATGTGCTTCGAAATATTCTGGAAATTATTGTGTAACGGCATCGGTAGACACCGTAAATTTTTTGGCTCCTATTGAAGTAGGCGAATTAGTAACGCTCAAAGCCAGTGTCAATTACGTTGGGAACAGCTCGATGATTGTAGGTATTCGAGTAGAAGCCGAGAACATTCAAACCGGAAAAATTAAACATTGTAATTCTTCCTATTTTACAATGGTAGCCAAAGATGAAGAAGGCAAAAACACCAAAGTTCCAGGATTAATTTTATCCAATTACGAAGAACTACGACGTTTTTATAATTGTGTAAAACAAGTGGCTATTAAAAAAGAACAAAACTTACACGAAGAAATTTTTGACTACAAATCGAAAGATGCTATTTCTGGATTGTCAAACTATAATGTAAAAGTAGAATTAACTTAAATTATAAAGCAACTTTCTCAAAAAGATTCAGTTTATCAATATGTAATAAGGTTTTATTATTGTCGGAACTTCGGGTAAACATGGGTAAAAATTTGGCTCCATACACAATTTCATCAAAGGTATAGGAAGCTCTCTTAACAACGGTAGTACTATACATATCATCAAAAACCTTTAGGAAAATGATTACCTCACCCAAAGTAGTTTTAATATCATTTTCAGTCATATTGTAAAAGGGACTATTTTCGGTAATTGGATGCACCAAGGTCCAACTTAGGGTTAATGAATTAACTTTTTCTAACTCCAAATCTAAAGAATAAAATTTATTAATCATTTTACCATCTTCCTCAATGTGAAGTCCTAGCGTCATTTTGGCTTCGGCATCGGTTAAATTTGCGTTTTTATAGGGAGACAACCTCAACATCAAGGCAGAACCACCTTGAAAAGGAGCAATAATCGCATTTTCTGAAAAAATAATATGTGCTTTAGGTTTGCTGAATCTTCCATAAAACAAACCTGTAGCAATGGCAAAGCTCAACAAACCGAATAAGGCTTCAATAGACGCTACAAAACTGGTCATAAAGCCACTCGGACTAATATGTCCATATCCTACCGTTGTAAAAGTTTGAATGCTAAAGAAAAAAGCTTGACCAAATTTATCTAGTGCGGTTAATGCTGTAATTCCATTTAAATGCTCCACGCCCACCAAATAATAAATACTGGCAAAAACAAAATTTACCAAAAAATAAAATGCAAAAACAATAAAGAAAAATTTCCATCTAGGAATGGTAAGCATCGTATGAAACCAACTGATACTTTCAAAAAATCCAATTCCTGTTTTTCTTACATTGGCATTTCCTGATTTTGTTACAAAACGCCCACCATAACTAGAAGCATTAGTACCAAAACCAGTGTTTTTAACAGCGTGTGCTTTTGAATTTATTTTTTTTCGTAATGACATAAACAACTTTATTGTGACAAATCTACTAAAAAAAGAATGGAATCAACGCTCTTTTTTAATCCCTTATTTTCGATATAAAAGAATTCTATTCATTACTTTTGATAAAATTTAGAAAGAAAAAAATGCTCAAATCTAAAGAGAATTTTGAAATCCAAAAAAAGCTAACTTTAGTTATAATTTCACTATTTATTATCAAACTAGTAGCTTGGTATTATACCAATTCGGTGGCTATTTTAACCGATACTTTAGAGTATACTATAAATGTGATTAGCGGCTTCATAGGGCTTTACAGTTTGTACTTATCCTCCCTACCCAAAGACCGAAACCATCCTTATGGGCATGGCAAAGTTGAATTTCTTTCCGCAACAATCGAAGGCACTTTGATGATTGTTTCTAGTTTTGTTATAATTTATGAAGCTATCAATAATTTAAAACATCCACATATCCTAAAACAATTAGACTTTGGAATTTACTTAGTTGCCTTAACCGGATTAATCAATTATGTTGTGGGTCATTTTTCGATAAAAAACGGTAAGAAAAATAACGCTTTAGCACTTATTGCAACGGGAAAACATATGCAATCGGACACTTATGCAACGCTAGGAATTGTTCTTGGATTAATCATCATATATTTTACACAATTGGTCTGGATGGATAGTCTGGTGGCATTTATCTTTGCTATAATTATTATCATATCAGGTTATAAAATCCTTCGTACATCTATTGCAGGGATCATGGACGAAGCCGATGACGAACTCCTCGAAAAAATGGTGCGCTATTGCAATGAAAACCGTCGTGAAAACTGGGTTGATCTCCATAATTTGCGTTTTATTAAGTACGGCGGAACTTTGCATTTAGACTGTCATCTAACCATTCCTTGGTATTTTAACATCAATGAAGGACATCAAGAAGTAGACGAATTAGAAAAGATTGTGAAAACCAACTTTGGAGATAGTGTAGAACTGATGGTACATACCGATGGTTGTCTTGATTTTTCTTGTAAGATTTGCGATAAGAAAGACTGTCACTTACGAAAACACAGCTTTCAACAAAAAGTTGAATGGACTATTGAAAATGTTTCTGTAGATAGTAAACACAAAATAGAATAAACCTTATTATTTTAATTACTTTTGATAATGAAATTATAACCTATGGAAACCAAATTAGACTTAAAACTTGCTGTATTGATCGATGCCGATAATGTACCGTACGCTAATGTAAAAGAAATGTTTGAGGAAATTGCCAAATACGGCACACCTACTTTCAAACGAATTTATGCCGATTGGACAAAACCTACGGTCTCTGGTTGGAAGAATGTACTTTTAGAAAATGCCATAACACCAATACAACAATACAGTTATTCAACTGGGAAAAATGCAAGCGACAGCGCACTAATTATCGATGCGATGGATATTCTTTACACGGGAAAAGTAGATGGATTTTGCATCGTTTCTAGTGATTCCGATTTTACTCGATTAGCAACACGCCTTCGTGAAGCAGGTATGAAAGTAATAGGAATTGGTGAAAAGAAAACACTAACCCCATTCATTACCGCTTGCGATAAATTTATCTATATCGAAATTCTTAAAAAACACGATATCGAAATTTTATCGGATAATAAAAAACTTGTAAAAAACGCAAAAGCACCCAATAATAACGCCATCAGCAAAATTGATCCTAAAATCATTAAGCTTTTTGCAGATAGCATCGACGACTTAGAAGATGAGAACGGTTGGGCATTTCTTGGTGACCTTGGCAACCTTATGCTCAAAAAGAAACCCGACTTTGACCCGAGAAACTATGGTTTTCCTAAAATGCTCGCGCTTATTAAAAGTATGAACAAATTCATAATTGATGAAAGAGAAAGCGGAAAAAACAACATCAAACATATTTACGTAAAGCGAAAATAACGTTACATCTACATTGAGGTTGTTGGTGTTAGGTTGTTGGTGTTAGGTGTTAGAATTTGGTTTTTGTCGTTTATTATTTTCGTTATTGTTTCACCAACTTTTCAGTTTTGATACCAAGTTCATTTTGAACTTTAACAAAGTAAATCCCAACAGAAAGATTTGAAATATCTATTGTAGTTTGAGTTTCATTAACTGGCGTTGCAATTAATCGTTTTCCTGAAACATCAAATATTTCAATTGTATCAATAGTATTAGGCGAGGTAATTGTTACAATATGTTTGGCCGGATTAGGATAAATCACAACCGATGAAGTGTTTTTATTCACCTCATTTACAGCTAATGAACCTGTACTTGCAATCCAACTAGATGCCAAATTATTATCTAAACTGGTACTAATTAATTGCAAATAACTACCATTCCCATCGGGAGCAGTGGGCCATGGAGCCGAATCGAAATATTGAACATTATCAATCACATTACCAAAGGCATCTACTAGAACAAGATTTTGAGATTTATTGGATAAATTTCTAGTGTATTGCCCAAAAGCAGTAAACCCATTTTTAGCTTGAAACACCGTTGCATTAGAACATAAATATAGACTCGAATTTCCTAAAATAGTTGAATTATATGGGAATTGATAAGTTAATCCAAGTTCTTTAAAGTAAATTCCCGAGAGATCTACCGTTGATGAACCTGTATTGGTGATTTCAATAAATTCCTGGTCATTACTCACCGGAAAACTTGCGGAGGTAGCAGGATTATAATTAATTTTAGTAATGACAAGAGGCGGAACAATTACATTATCGCATGCTGAATAGCCTCCCAATTGCGATGTCATCCAGGCAATACGGTCAACAATAAAAGTTTTAAGATTGGCAATTTCTTGAGGATTATTGGGTATGGTATTCCATTTTTGATTTTCACGAACCATCGCTTCGTTTATCAATGTAATGGTATTATCTATAAAAGTATTTAAAAAAGCAGCATTCATAGGTTGTCCAGTTTGCGTCAATTGATGAAAACGTTTAGACAAATAACATTTAAAAGTGGCATCATTAAATAAATCGGTCCAAAAAGGAGAACCTTCATTATCGCCATTAGAGAACTGCCAATTATCGGTTTTGCTGCGATCATATCCCCAAAAAAACAAATCATTACCAAGCGTTAAATTAAAATCCCAAATCGGACCCGCTCTTAATTTTCCGTTTCTATCTTTATGAAAATAGGTACTCAATTGATAACCATCTACATTGGCAGCAAACTCATTGGATAACATAAAATCAACAAAGGATGGAACATCAATGGTGGTAGTATACCCGTCAAAAAGACTGGTATTCTGGTCGGTTGCTGCTGTTTGCAGATTTGTGAATTGTCCATAAATGTATGCATCTTGCTCTGGCGTTACACTAGCAGGTTTTGGCAATTCATGAATATAATTTACATTATTTGCTGTTGTCCAAGCTACAGGATCTCCCCCGGTTGTTTTGTCAGCCTTCGTAATATAACCTCCTGTTAGGTTATCGCCTGTAATATCAGTAGTGGCAATTTTTAAAACATTTACCCTATTAGAATCAGCTTTGATTTTTTCTTCAAGCAAATAAAGTCCGTTATATTCTCCATTAATTACTACTTCACAATATTGAGTTCTTGACGCATAATTACCCATTTGTCTTGAGATATTGTAAGCCAAATAGTCACGAATTAACGACGGATCAAAGGCTAACCCATTTAAAATCCAATCGTGTTCTGAAGGCATTCCTAGTAAACTTACATTATTATTGCTCGTATTATCAGCCAGTAAGGTGGTAAATCCATAGGCTTTTTTGGGAGCTGCTTGCGACGACGAACCTCGAATTTGGATACTTAATCGTCCGTTATAATTTAATGCCGTTGGAGTATTTTGATCGGTAAGATAATTTCTGGAACTATCTGTATGATAAATTATTTTCATAGAACCCAACACAACAGGACTATCTACAATTTCATAAGGAAGCCCCGTAGAAGCATCAATATCGGTAGTGATAAGCACAACTGGCAAATTACTATCGGTAAACGTTTGCGCGTGAACCTCTCCTACAATAACCAAAAAAAGAATGACAATAAAATGTGTATAACTAAAAAAGTAACTTTGTTTCATTGGAAATAAATTTTACCAAATGTACTAAAAACTTACATTGGCTTAACAATTTATTTACTCCAATACATTTTTTGGTTCCTGTACCATTGATAACATGGGTTATCGCATACTGAGGTAAAATATTGACTATTTATTTAAAAATAAACCTATTTTTTTAAATAAATAGACATTTAAAATTACATAAATACTAAATGTAGATCGGGAAGTAGTCTTTAAATTGCACACGCTAAATTCTGACTCGTCCTAATGATTTATTAAATATTTTATTATATTTGAATCAATTACGCTATTAGATAGCGGCTATCCACCCAATTTTAGTTGTATAGTCGCTATAAAGTATCGAGTATAAACGAGTTATGGGCAAGTTTGTCTAAAAATCCTCAAATTCAAGAACTTAAAACAAAAAAAATGAAAACAGAAAAAACAACAAACAAATTTGGAATAACGAAACTTTTTTTAGTAGTTTCTCTAACAATTCTTTTATTAATATTAAATGGATGTAAAAAGGAACTTCCAAAAGATTTAGAAGCTGAACGTGTAACACTAAATTCAAAAATAAAAGATGTATCTTACAAAGAAGAGACAAATTATTATAAAGATAATAGTGATTTATTGAAACATTTTGAAGAGTTAAAAGTAGAAAATACAAAATATATAGATTTATTAGTAAGTAGAGGTTTTGAAGGTAATGTAAAAAAAGACGTTGAAAATTATATTGACGAAAAAATAGCAAAGTATGAAGGTTTAATAGCTTCTGAAAAATCAAATTATAATTCATCTTCAAGTCAATCATCATCAACATCGTACGGCAGTAAAACTTGTTCTTGGTGTGGAAAATCTTTTACTGGTTCGCATTATACTCATTTAGGAAAACTTGCACCATGTCAAAGTTCAACTTCTTCAAGTTCTATTAATACATATTGTTCAATGGAATGTTGCAGTAATGCAAGAAGAAGTTCTTGCCCAACTTGTAATTAAAAATAACAAAAAATAAAATAATAAATTATGAAAACAGAATTGCGAGACGCTATAGTTAATTGGATAAAAACAAAAAGCATTGGTCAAAAAAAAGTTTATAAATTAATGTCAATAGATAAAAATGAATATAGATTAAAATTGGAACAGAAAAGAATAGTAACTTATTTAAATCGTTCTGAAACTGTAAATGTTTTTAAAAATTTTCAAACTCAAGCTCAAAATAATGAAGAATTAAATTCAGTATCGGATTTGAACGAATTTCAAAGAATAACTGTAATGTTAGAAAATGAATTTAATAATAAATTTCAAGAAACTGTTGATAATATGATTATTGATGAATTCGAAGAGCCATTTGAATAAAACCTGCCCATAACACACGTAGCTGTTGCGCAACCTCTCTTAAAAACTAAATAGTAAGAATAAATAGAAAAGTTAACCCCGTTTAAGATGATTTAAGCGGGGTTAATTTTTGCATTGAAGTTGTTGCATTTAAAAAACGAGAAGCTTAAAAACAAGCTTTTCAAGTCGTATAAAGCGGTTTTTAGAGAAGTTGCTGCTTTGGTTTGTATTTCACATACAATTCCAGCTTTTGTTTCAGTTTTTTTGGTAATAAACACCAGCTAAGCAAAGAGTTCCTATGAAAAGCTCCGCACTCGAGCAAAGCGAACTGACGAAGTAAATGTCTCCTGACTTTGCGGAATTTTTTTTATTTTTGATAAAGTTTATTTTATGATGGATAACAAAACGCAAAGTCAGGAGACATTTGCGCAAAGCAGTGCTAAAAATAAATACTTTACGGAGCTGGGTATAGACATTTTTCTATATATTATGAAAATAATCAATTTATAATATTGTACTTTAGAGCAACTTTGTTAATTTTGTTTTGTGGAAAAAGAAAAGAAAATAAGAACGGTAACATTTTATAAAGATTACTTTATCAATTTTTTCATAATACAACGTGAAAAAGCTCAAGACAAAATAACTTGGACTTTGGAATTAATTGAACATTTAGAAAAAATTCCAGAAACCTATTTAAAACATCTAGAAAATGCGGATGGATTATATGAAATAAGAGTAAAACAAGGAAGTGATATTTTTAGAATATTCTGTTTTTTTGACAAAGGAAAATTAATCGTTCTTGCGAATGGATTCCAAAAGAAAGAACAGAAAACATCAAAAAAGGAAATCGAAAAAGCATTAAAAATAAAAAAGGAATATGAAAACGAAAACAAATAATTTAAAAACACTTGCAGAATTTAAAGATGAATTTTATGGCAAAACAGGTACTGAAAAACGTGATAAATTAGAAAAAGGTTACGAACAGTTTAAACTTGGCGCATTAATTCACGAAGCTAGAATTGAAAAAGGTTTAACACAAGAGGAGCTTGCTCAAAAAAGTGGCACTACAAAATCCTATATCTCCAGAATTGAGAACAATGTAAAAGAAGTAAGGTTTTCAACTTTACAAAAAATTGTAGAATTAGGATTGGGTGGAAAATTAGAACTTGCAATAAAGTTGTAAAGAAGGTAATGTTCACTAACAAGTAGCTTTCGTTGCGGTTACAAGCCGAACAATGAAAACCATTTGAACAAAAACAAAAAAACAAACCTCGTCTAAATAGTTAAACGAGGTTCTTTTTTATAAATAAGTATTTTACTTACTCAAATACATTTTTCTTCTGCTGTACAATTCATAGAATTGGTCATCTTTTAAATCATCTATAAACAAAATGCACACCCTATTTATTATTTCCAATAATTAAAACTTTATTTGTAATTTTGTTTTTATGAAACAAAGAATTTACATAGACACATCAGTTGTTGGAGGATTTTTTGATGAAGAATTTAAAGAAGCAACACGAAGTTTTTTCAAAAGATTTGAAAATAATGAAATAATATTTGTTGTTTCAGATTTATTAGATGTTGAACTCATAAAAGCTCCGAAAAATGTAAAAGAATTGCTTCATAAGTATTCGGCTGAAAAATTTGAGAGAATAGAATTAACCGAAGATGCAGTTAAACTTGCAAACACATATATTGAAGAAAAAGTTGTTGGAAAAACTTCATTAGAAGATTGTAGACATATTGCTATTGCGACTATAAATAAAGTTGATGTTTTGGCAAGTTGGAATTTTAAACACATTGTAAATTTAGACAGAATTAAAGGATATAATTCGGTAAACTTGAGATTAGGATATCAAATGATAGAAATTAGAAGTCCAAAAGATTTAATAAATTATGAAAATGGAAACGACTAAAAAAACAGAAAAAAAATTTGACGCAGTAAAAATGATGCGTGAAATTAGAGACAATGTAAGTTCTGAAACTCAAAATATGAGTTTTGAAGAATTAAAAGCATATTTAAAAAAACAAATTGCAGAAAGCAAATTGAAACCTATCGGACAATAGGAGCTATTTCCAACTGTTTAGTATCATCTCGGCTTTAAGCAGAAAAATCTATATTAAAAGAAACCATAAAAACAAACCTCGTTTAAATAGTTAAACGAGGTTCTTTTTTATAAAATAAGTATTTTACTTACTCAAATACATCTTCCTTCTACTGTACAATTCATAAAACTGATCATCTTTTAAATCATCTATAAACAAAATGCTTTCTCCTGTTGATTTCATTTCAGGACCAAGGGCTTTGTTTACATCTTTAAATTTACTGAATGAAAACACCGGTTGCTTGATGGCATAACCTTTTAGCTGCGGGTTAAACGTAAAATCGGTTACTTTATTTTCTCCCAACATCACTTTGGTAGCATAGTTTACGTAAGGTTCTCCATAAGCTTTTGCAATAAACGGCACTGTTCTTGACGCTCTCGGATTGGCTTCAATAATATAAACCGTATCGTCTTTTATCGCAAATTGAATGTTAATTAACCCAACAGTTTGCAATGCCAAAGCAATTTTATGGGTATGATCTTTTATTTGTTGCATCACAAATTCACCCAAATTAAATGGTGGCAAGGTCGCATTAGAATCTCCCGAATGCACACCACAGGGTTCAATATGTTCCATAATTCCGATAATGTATACATTTTCGCCATCACAAATCGCATCGGCTTCCGCCTCGATAGCGCCATCTAAATAATGGTCTAACAACAATTTATTTCCTGGAATATTTTTCAACAAATCAATAACGTGTTCTTCTAATTCTTGTTTGTTAATGACAATTTTCATGCCTTGTCCGCCCAACACATAGGAAGGACGAACCAATAATGGAAAATCTAACACATCTGCCAAAGCGCTCGCTTGATCGGCATTTTCGGCGATACCAAATTTTGGAAAAGGAATTTTTAACTCGGTCAACAATTCCGAAAAACGTCCTCTGTCTTCGGCTAAATCTAACGCATCAAAAGAGGTTCCTAATATCTTTATCCCGTATTTCGATAATTTTTCAGCTAATTTTAAAGCCGTTTGTCCACCCAATTGTACAATCACCCCTTCTGGATTTTCATGACGAATGATATCGTAAATGTGTTCCCAAAAAACCGGTTCAAAATATAATTTGTCGGCCGTATCAAAATCGGTGGAAACAGTCTCCGGATTACAGTTGATCATTATCGTTTCAAAGCCACATTCTTTGGCGGCCAAAACACCATGAACACAAGAATAATCAAACTCAATTCCTTGTCCGATTCTATTAGGTCCAGACCCTAAAACCACTACTTTCTTTCTATCCGAAACAATACTTTCGTTGTGAACAAATCGTTGTCCATCAGCTGTTTCTATTTCGGCTTCAAAAGTTGAGTAATAATAAGGCGTTTGGGCTTTGAACTCGGCGGCACAAGTATCTACCAATTTATAGATCGGAAGAGCACACGTCTGAACTCCAGTCACATTCAGAAATCTCG
>CAZSZH010000054.1:0-18534 GCA_964610785.1 uncultured Flavobacterium sp.
GTTGAACATTGCCCGTAATACAGCTATTGACAAATTGCGTTCAAAAGGGTATAACAACAGTCAAAAAAACCTCTCGGCAGATAATTTCGTACATCTGTTGGACGACAGTAATAAATTGATTCATAGAATTGATACTATAGGAATTCAAGAGTTTGTTAAAAAACTTAAACCAAAATGTATTCAAATAATTGAATTATTATTTTTTCAAGGATATACACAGCAGGAAGCTTCCGACGAACTTGAAATTCCTCTAGGCACTGTTAAAACACAAAACAGAAATTGTATTAATGATTTAAGAACTTATTTACAAATATAATGGATACAAATGAAATAATTAACTCGGGAAATTTAGAGCTTTATGTTTATGGATTGTTTAACGAAAATGACTCTACTGAAATTAGCGAACTAGCAAAAGTAAATCCTGCAATTGAACAAGAAATTATATCCATTGAAAAAGCAATACTCAATCTTTCAAGCAGTTTTTCACCAACTATTTCAGTAGAAAATTTTGAAAAGATAAAAGTAAAATTAGAGTTAAAGCATACTAATGTAATTAACCTGAAGCAAAAATCACTAACCTCAAAATACATTAATTGGGCAGCAATTATAGTGCTTTTAATTGGAATTGGATTTCAATATGACAAACTAAATGAAAGTCGCTCTACCATTAAGATCATTGAACATGAAAAATCTAAACTTCAAAAATCAGTAAGTGATTTACAAATAAAGAACAAAGAAACATTCACTGCTTTGAACATAATTAGAGATGCTAAAAATACTATAGTTACTTTAGGTGGACAAAAGGTTGCCCCAGCAGCCTCCGCTAAAATTTATTGGAATAAAGAAACTGCAACGGTTTATGTGGATGCTTCAGGCTTACCTCAGCCACCCGAAGGAAAAGTATATCAAATTTGGTCATTACAATTAAGCCCTACATTAACTCCAACAAGCATTGGATTATTAGAAAATTTCAAAGGAAATACTGAAAAAATATTTGCTGTTAGTGGCACCAAAGACGCGCAAGCTTTCGGAATAACACTCGAACCAATTGGAGGAAGTAAAAGTCCAACAATGGATCAATTGTACACATTAGGTAAAGCATAACTGAAAAAAAGGTTCAACATTGAACCTTTTTTTTATTTCTTCTTTAAAATCTTTCGATATCGAAGATACACTAATAGCGAAAACACCATAAAAGTGACAAAAATATAAAGATAAATAATTACATTTTGTTTTTCACCGGAGGCATACGAGTGCATTCCTGTTAAATGGAAGTTTACTCCAAAGTAAGTCATCAATATCGATGCAAAAGCAAGTACACTCATAAAATTAAAAGAGAATAATCCTCTTAATGAAGGTACAAATCGCGCATGAATGACAAAGGCATAAACCATGATACTAATCAACGCCCAGGTTTCTTTAGGGTCCCATCCCCAATAGCGTCCCCACGATTCATTGGCCCATTGTCCACCAAGAAAATTACCAATGGTTAGCATGACTAATCCTATTGTTAATGCCATTTCATTGATGTACGTGATCTCTCTGATGTGCAATGTCATAATGGTTTTATTTTTTTCATTAGTGAGCAACATCAAAATCAAAGACACTAATCCGAGCACCATACCTAACGTAAATGGACCATAACTAGCTACAATAACAGCCACGTGAATCATTAACCAATACGAATTTAAAACGGGCTGTAAATTGGCAATCGATGGATCCAACCAATTTAAGTGAGCAACCATTAAAATCATCGAAGCAACAAATGTTCCTGAAGCTACTGTTAATTTAGATTTTCTGTCAAAAGCTAATGTAAAAAACATCGTCGCCCACGCAACATAAATCATACTCTCATAAGCATTGCTCCAAGGTGCATGTCCTGAAACATACCATCGAGCTATTAATCCAATCGTATGAAAAGTGAATAAAACACCTATTAAAATATGAAACGTATTGATTGCAATTTTCACCAACTTTTTATTGTAAAAAATACTAACTATAACCATAATAAGCATTAAACTACCGGCAAGCATATACATCCAAAATAAGTTTTTGAATACATCATACTTGTTCAACAAGATTTCTGATGAAATTTTATCGTCTGTTGGTCGCACGGCTTTCCCATATTTCTTTTGAAAATTTTCCATTCCCAACACCATTGTATTTGCCAAGGTATAATCTCTCGTTTTATTGGCTTTTACCAAGGCATCAAAATAAAAAGGCAGTGCATTTTTTATCTGATCCAAATCATTACCCGTTGGATGACTTATTTCTAAAAACGAAATCCATTTATTGTTTTTATCATTCGGAATAGGAAATATTTTTAACATCATACCACTCAAAGCGGAATTCATCAAGTTAACTTTTTTATCTAATTCAATAAAATCTTTTTGAAATTGATCAGGATTAGTAGTTTTATAGGCATCATCCAAATAACGTGACAATTTATAATTCCATTGTGCATCAAAGAGACTTCTGAAGGTAACGTATTTAACTTCTGATTTGACCCCAATAATTTTACGAATACTATCATTACCGCTCTTAATGTAAATCATAGGAAGTTCGAACCAAGCCGTTGGAAATTGGGACATTGAAATAAAAACTTGATCGGAATTCATTCCTTCGTAAGTCTCACTTTTTCTCACTTTTCTCAAAAGCTCCGAAGAAAAAGTATTGATAGGTTTCATTCTTCCCCCGTCATCTTGAATGATCAATCTGCCAAATTTTTCGGCTTGTGTTGTAGGTACCTTATATTTTAAAATGGAATCTAAATAATTAACTTTAGCACTATGGCTCTCTTTCATTTGGGAAAAAGCAGACAGTGAAATAAATAATAAAAGAACTGACAATAATTGAGCTTTTTTCATTTTCACCTCATTTAGTTTCCTTTTAACATCAGCAAAACGAGTGTTTTTTACAAATAATATCATCAACATGGCAAAGAATAAAATGAAATAACCAATATAAGTAATCATCGTTCCCCAATAGTCATGATTTACCGACAAAATAGTTCCTTTTTCATCCGGATCAAAAGAAGATTGAAACAATCGGTAGCCATCGTGATCCAAAATATGATTCATAAAAATATCGGCATCAAATTTTTTATCTTTTTCAATAACCGTAACTTTACTTTTATATGAAGAATAACTCTTTTCCGTTCCAGGATATTTATCGGCAATAAAATCATTTAGTTTTACACTAAATGGCAAGGTATAAACTTTACTTCCGAAATAAAATGTATATTCTAAATTACCAATCTTTACAACTTGTGGTTCTCCCACATTTCCTTTAGAACCAATCAAAGTAACGTCTTTAGATTTTCCTTCAGATGAAACGGTAATTATAAGCGCATTACTAGATGATTTAGCTTTGTATTTTTTTCCCGAAACAATGTCTTTAATTCCTTTAATAGGCTGTTCTGGAAAAACAAATTGTCCTCCACCTACATTATATAATGAACGAAACATCAATGGTTGCGTTGCATTCTTTTCAACCTTTCCCTGCAATTTATCTGCCATTCGCATGTATTGACCGTCAAATGGTGTCGAAATCGTTGTTCCCTCTTTTGTTATTGTAATATTTATGGCTCCTTTGGTAGGTTTATTTATAGCATATAATAGATTATGAATATTTTGTACTTCTCCTTCTTTTAAATAATGTTCATCTCTTTTGCCACTTCCTGACTCTACCATTTTTAAATAATATGTTCCCGTTGCCGATGCTTTGATAGTGTCTTTAACATCCATGACAAAATCTTTATAACTTACGGTAAAAGGGGTTTTATCAAAATGATCTGAAATTGAAAAATCATTACTCGCAAAAGGAGGATACACCGCAGGAGACAACAACATTGGTGTCTCAAAAACTCTTCGCTTTAAAGCTCCTTGATATTGACCATCTACAAAAAAAGTCAAATAATTTCGATCGGAAAACATTTGATTAGCAGTAGCACCTTCTCTAATTGGCATCATCCCTTCATAACTAATGTATCGCGTGATGAACGCTCCCAAAATTATAAATACAAAAGAAAGATGAAGTAACAAAGTAGCCCATTTTTCTTTTTTATACAATTGATAACGTTTGATGTTGCCTGCAAAATTTATCATAAAGAAAACCATGATTAACTCAAACCAACGTGCATTATAAATCCAAATTCTTGCGGTATCGGTATTGTAGTAGCTTTCTATAAACGTGCCAGCGCCCATCGCTGCTGCAAAAACAAGGAATAATACAGCCATTAATCTCGTTGAAAACAAAAAGGAGAATACTTTCTTATCCATGAAATATATATTAATTGAAGTCTATTTTTTAGAAGGTACAAAAGTAATTTAATTTTGTGGATTTATTTGAGAACTTATTAGGATTTAAAAAGAAAAAAAATAGTTTCACAGAAATTAAACTAGTAACCAATCAAGAAAAAAATAGTTTGAAATCAAAACTAATTAAAAAAATCTACAACCATGCTTAATAAACTAAATATCAGAGACTTATTTTATTGTTGAAAAACACATTTGTGTCGCACATTTTGGGTAATTTTCAAATCAATAAGAGCTTTACATTTATTTGTTAAATTATGACAAAAATCAATTCTTATTAAATTGAAACTAATTATTTTTACATTTTAATTTGATACAAATGAAGATAGAACAAATTTACACCGGATGTTTGGCACAAGGAGCATATTATATTGAAAGTAATGGAGAAGTAGCCATTATAGATCCGTTGCGAGAAGTTCAACCCTATATTGACAAAGCTACTAACAATAATGCAAAGATTAAGTTGATCTTCGAAACTCATTTTCATGCAGATTTTGTAAGTGGTCACGTAACTTTAGGAGAAAAAACTGGTGCTCCAATACTATTTGGACCCAATGCTAATCCAAAATTTAAAGCTCATATTGCAAAAGATGGTGAAGTTTTTAAGCTTGGTGAAATCACTATAACTTGTCTTCACACACCAGGTCATACCATGGAAAGTTCGTGCTTTTTATTAAAAGATAAAAACGGAAAAAATCATGCCTTGTTTAGTGGCGATACCTTGTTCTTAGGGGATGTTGGTCGACCAGATTTGGCTCAAAAAGCAGAACATGTTTCACAAGATCAGTTAGCTGGAATTCTTTTTGATAGTATTCGGAACAAAATCATGCCTCTTGAAGACGATGTACTTGTATATCCAGCTCACGGTGCAGGAAGTGCTTGCGGAAAAAACTTAAGTAAAGAAACTGTCGGAACTATTGGCGAACAAAAGGCAACCAATTATGCACTTCGTATCGATATGACCAAAGAAGAGTTTATAAAAGAAGTAACAGATGGATTATTGCCTCCACCAGCATATTTTCCGATGAATGTGATGCTAAATAAGGAAGGTTATGGAAACGTTGATGACATTATAAAATCGGCCAAACCTTATGATGCTATAACTTTTGAATTAATCGCCAATAAAACCAATTCAATAATTTTAGATGTTAGGACAGAAGAGGATTTTGCAGCAGGTCATATTCCTAAATCTATTTTTATAGGAATTCATGGACAGTTTGCTCCATGGGTAGGTGCCTTGATTTCAGATTATAAACAACCCATTTTATTAGTAGCACCTGAGGGTAAAGAAGAAGAAACCATAAAAAGATTGGCGCGAGTTGGATATGATAGTACAATAGGATATTTAAAAGGTGGATTTGACACTTGGAAAAATGAAGGTTTAGAATATGATACCATCACTTCGGTTTCTGCTGAATTTTTAGAAGAAATCATCAATGATAAAGTTCAAATTTTTGATGTTAGAAAACCAGGCGAATATTCTAGTGAACATATTATTAATGTTCCTTCTACCCCGTTAGATTTTATAAATGATCATATATCTGAATTTCCAAAAGATAAACCGTTTTATTTACATTGCGCTGGTGGTTACCGATCAATGATAGCAGCATCCATATTAAAGGCCCGCGGCTATAATCATGTAATAGATGTAAAAGGAGGCTTTTCTGCAATTAAAAAAACATCTATCAAAACAATAAGCAATACTTGTTCTTCTACTTTGCAATAACAATTTTTAACAAATCAATCGTTGACAAATTTAAAATATATAGCAGAATTAAAATATTTTTATATATTTGAATCAAGATTAAATTAATAATTAAATAACAATAAACATGAAAAAAGTAATTTCAATGATGGCTGTTGTAGCTTTTTTATTCGCTGCAAATGTAAATGCTCAAGAAACTCAGAAGAAAGAAGGAGAAAAAAAAGAATGTTGTAAAGGAAAAAAATCTTGTTCAAGAGATAAAAAATCTTGCGATAAAGATAAAAAAGAAGATAAAAAATAAGAAAATCGATCCTAACTTATTATAAAAAGTGCTTGTAACTAAGCACTTTTTTTATATTAACAAAGAAAATAAAAATCTAAATTATAAGAAAACCGCCTCAATTAAGAAGCGGTTTAGTTAGAATATACAATGTAACGATGGCTTATTATTTTTTTAACAAATCTCTGATTTCAGCTAATAATTGCTCTTGTGTTGGACCAGTTTGAATAACAGACTCTTCCTTTTTCTTAGTTGCATTAATTCCTTTAATAATTAAAAATAAGATAAAAGCAACAATAATAAAATTAATAACTGCAGAAAGAAATAATCCATATTTCACACTTCCAAAAGCTGTAAGATCCTCAATTTTGGACAAATGAGCCGCATCTAAAGCCGGTTTTAATAATAAAGGTGTGATAACATTTTCAATAAACGAACTAATTATTTTCCCAAATGCAGCACCAATAATTACCCCGATAGCTAAATCTACAACATTTCCTTTCAATGCAAAAGCTTTAAATTCTGAAATCATTCCCATACTTATATTTTTTTAAATTATTTATTTAATTTTTCAAATATAAAAAAATAAGTAAAAATAAAATTTATTTTTTGTGTAGAATGTATACTACTCTCTATAAAAAATTCTTTTGACTCGTTGCGAAATACTAGTCATAATTTCATATGGAATCGTTCCTAAATGCTTCGCCATATATGTCACTGTTGGATTTTCACCAAAAATGATGACTTCATTTCCTTCTTTACATTCAATATCCGAAATATCGACCATCAACATGTCCATACAAACGCTTCCAACTATAGGTGCTTTTTTGTTTTTGATGACCACATAACCCATACCATTGCCCCAATGTCTTGAAATTCCGTCAGCATAACCAATGGGAATCGTAGCAATTTTAGTTTGCTTTTCAGCCATAAATCGCCTGCCGTAACCTACACTCTCTCCTGCTTTGATAGTTCGAATTTGAGAAATAATAGATTTTAAAGTACTCACATTTTGAAGAAGTTTTTGCTCCTCATCGTCATTTGAAACACCATAAAGACCTATTCCTAATCGAACCATATCATATTGCGCTTGCTGAAAATTAGAAATTCCAGACGTATTTAAAATATGACGAATGGGTTGAATTTGCAATTCGCTCATTAATTTGGATGACAATTCTTCAAATAATTTAATTTGCGACAGCGTAAAATCAATAAATTTCATATCATCACTTGTTGCCAAATGAGATAAGATACTTTTTACTGCAACGGTTTTATTATCTTTGAGTTTCGTAATTAATTCGTCTATATTTTCTTTTTCAAATCCCAATCGGTGCATACCGGTATCCAATTTGATGTGGATTGGGAAGTTTTTTAACTTCTTTTGTTCGGCAATTTTTAGGAATGCGGTCAAACCTTTAATCGAATAAATTTCGGGTTCCAATTGATGTTGAACAATCGCAGCAAAACTGGTATTTTCTGGATTTAAAACCATAATTGGCAAATCAATTCCGGCATTTTTTAACGAAATTCCTTCATCGGCGAAAGCCACACCCAAATAATCCACTTTATGATGCGACAACAATTTGGCCACTTCAAATCCGCCATTGCCATAACTAAAGGCTTTCACCATTACCATCAATTTGGTTTTAGGATTTAGTTTCGATTTATAAAAATTGTAATTGTGGCTTATGGCGTTCAGGTTGATTTCCAAAACCGTTTCATGTGTTTTTTCTTCCAGCGAAGACACAATTTCTTCAAAATGAAAATGACGTGCTCCTTTGATGAGAATCGTTTCATTTTCGAACGCAATTTTATCGATTGCTTCTAAAAATTTCGCAGTCGATTCAAACGCAATGCAATTGGGAAACTTACTTTTAAATCCAGAAATGGTTTTACCAATAGTAATAACGCGATTGATTTTGTTGGAAACAATCAAATGCGAAACCTGCGAATACAATTCATCATTAACTAATCCACTCTGAAAAATATCCGAAAGAATTAAGGTTTTCCTTTTATATTGTTTTTGACTTTCCAAAAAATCCAATGCGATTTTTAGTGATTGAAAATCAGAACTATAACTATCATCAATCAAGGTTGTATTGTTGCTTCCGTTTTTAACTTTCAAACGCATTTCTACCGGATACAACATCGTCATGCGTTGCTGAATCGTATCTTGATCGTATCTGAAAAACAACATGACCATTAAGCATTGTAGAGCATTTTCAATTGACGCTTGATCGGCAAACGGAATGCTTATTTTGAAACACAGTTTTTGAAACGTGATTTTCAATTCGGTTTTGTCAGAACTTTCTTTGGCGATGACAAAAACATCGGCTTTTCCATCTTCAGAACTCCAAGTAAAAGTTTTAATTTTCGGATTTAGAAATGCTTCAATAGTCCGGTTTTTATTCATAATTAAAACTTCCAAAGTCGAGAACAGTTTTAATTTTTCCTTGATTTTTTCACCGGCATCATGAAAACCTTCATCATGAGCTGAACCAATATTGGATAAAATCCCGATGGTAGGTTGGATGATTCGTTGCAGATTCACCATTTCATTAACGGTAGAAATTCCAGCTTCAAAAATTCCGAGATTGTGTTTTTCATTGATTCCTAAAACCGAAAGAGGTACACCGACTTGTGAATTATAACTTTTAGGAGAACGAATAATATTATAATCGGGACTTAATAAGAAGTTTAACCATTCCTTAATGATTGTTTTTCCATTACTTCCTGTTATTCCTATAACTGGGAAATCAAAATCACTACGATAAGTAGCAGCAAATGTTTGAAGCGATTGGAGCGTATTTTCGACAACCAAAAAATTAGCTTTGCCCTGTAAATTAGATGGAATGTAGCTTACAACAAAGTTTACAACCCCATTTTCGATAAGTTCACTTACATAGTGATGCCCATCATTATTGGGTCCGATAATGGCAAAAAAAAGCGTGCTCTCACTATTTTGTAATGACCGACTGTCGATAGAAACCGTGTCAATTATAGCAATATCATTAGTTCCAATAAATTTGGCTTTAATGATGGGAATAATATTTCTGATGGATAAAGTCACTTTGACTATTTTTTTTTGTCTTCCGACAAATGTTCAGCATCTTTTACTTCCATGTTTTCTCGTATAGCTTTGTAGTAAGCGGCACGACTCAATGGCTCATATTCTTCATTTTCTCCCAATAAAACCAGATTGTCACTATCGGCTTTTCTAAAACTATAATGTGCTAAATTTCCTGTTCGAGTACATACGGCATGCACTTTAGTAACATATTCGGCAGTTGCCATCAATGCAGGCATAGGTCCAAATGGGTTTCCTTTAAAATCCATATCCAATCCCGCCACAATTACACGAATACCAGAATTGGCTAAATCGTTACAAATTTTCACAATTTCATCATCAAAAAACTGCGCTTCGTCAATACCCACAACATCACAACCTTGAGCTAAAATAGCAATATTGGCGGCGGCTGGAACGGGTGTCGAACGAATTTCGTTTTTGTTGTGTGAAACGACCATTTCTTCATCATAACGAGTATCGATAGCGGGTTTGAAAATCTCCACTTTTTGCTTGGCAAACTGAGCTCTTTTCAACCTTCGAATTAGTTCTTCGGTTTTGCCAGAGAACATAGATCCGCAGATTACTTCAATCCAGCCAAATTGTTCTTTATGATTTACAGTATTTTCGAGAAACATTTAGTATTTTCGTTATTATAAAATGGTAATTTCTGTTACATTTGTAAAAAAACAAAAATATCAAAAATCTAACTACATATTCCACTTCAACCGATAAATTATGAAAAAAAGATTGGAAGCTGAATTAATAAGCATTGCACACCGAGTTTTAAAGTTAAAAAACAAATCGGAAATCAATCAATTGTATCATGAAACTCAAAAATTATACGAAGCGTTAACCGTTTTAAAATTTTACGGGGATTATTATGAGCAAATAAAACAGGATGTTCCTGCAGATGATTTAGAAGAAAAAATAGCGGCTTTTTTTGAAGATAAAACAGTAGTTGAAACTCCTAAAGCTGTGGAAGTTGAAACTCCAAAAATTATGGTTGAAGAAGCTCCTATTGAAGAAGAAATTTTGGCTGTGGAAGAAGCAACTGCTAAGGAAGAAAAAATTGACGCAATTGAAAATGAAGAAGAAACACCAGAAGAACCCGTAATTGTTGGTGAAATTACACTTGAAGAAGATGAAATTGAAGAAGAACCTATTGCCAAATTAAAAAGCGATTTGGACTTTGAACCCATATTTGAACTGGCTACAGAATCGCCAATCGAAGATGTGGTAGAAGAAAAAGTACAAACTACCATTGAAACTCCAAAAAAAGAAACTAAGCAAATTTCATTTGAAGATTTGTTAGGAGAAAATTATACCGAACCTGTTTTTGTAAAACCCAATGATGTTGTGGTTCCCGATTCGTTAAAAAATGTAATCGACGAAAAACCCTTATCGCTAAACGACCAACATTTAAAAACCATCAATATTGGTTTGAATGATAAAATGGCGTTTGTAAAAAATCTTTTTGGCGACAGCAACGAAGATTACAACCGCGTATTATCGCAATTGAATACCTTCAGTAACTTTGATGAAGCAAAAGATTTTATTGATGAAATCATTAAACCTGATTACAACAATTGGGATGGCGTTGACGATTATGCGGAAAGATTTATTGAAATTGTTGCGAAAAAGTTCTCCTAAATGGGAAAATTGTATATCGTGCCAACACCCATTGGCAATCTCGAAGACATGACTTTTAGAGCTATAAAAGTGCTCAAAGAAGCCGATTTAATTTTGGCCGAAGACACGCGCACAAGCGGAAAGCTGTTGAAGCATTTTGATATTGCCACGCACATGCACAGCCACCACATGCACAACGAACACAAAACCGTTGAGAATTTAGTGGCTCGATTGAAAGGTGGCGAAACGATTGCATTAATTTCGGATGCAGGCACTCCAGCCATTTCCGATCCTGGATTTTTACTCACGCGCGCTTGCGTTGAAAACGGCATTGAAGTGGATTGTTTGCCCGGTGCAACGGCTTTTGTGCCTGCATTAGTCAACAGCGGTTTGCCCAATGATCGCTTTATTTTTGAAGGATTCTTACCCGAAAAAAAAGGAAGACAAACGCGTTATCTGGCATTAGCTGAAGAAACTCGTACAATAATTTTCTATGTTTCGCCTCATAAATTAGTAAAAACTTTAGCTGAATTTGTTCAATATTTTGGAGCAGAGCGCCAAGTTTCAATTTCAAGAGAATTATCAAAACTACACGAAGAAACAATTCGTGGCACAGCCGATGGAGTTTTAAAACACTTCGAAGCAAAACCTCCAAAAGGAGAAATTGTGGCTGTGGTTAGCGGTAAAAGTTTGAAATAAAACATAGATTGCGCAAATTTTCACAAATTATTTTGTGTATCAAAAAGGTAATGATTTGACATTCAATTCAATTTTTATATATTTGCCTAATATTTACACGCCAAAATCTAATTTGAAAAATCTAATATCTAATATCCTATGCATTGGACATTACAATCGAAGCCAGAAAAAGAAAAAGTTCGAAAACTTCAAAACGAACTTCAAGTAGACGAAATTATTGCTACATTACTAATTCAACGTGGCATTGAAACCTTCGAACAAGCCAAAACCTTTTTTAGACCGAGTTTAAACGATTTGCATGATCCCTATCTGATGAAAGATATGGATAAAGCGGTTACTCGTATTGAAACTGCTATTAAAAACGGAGAAAACATTCTCGTTTTTGGCGATTACGATGTTGATGGAACTACAGCTGTTTCACTCCTTTCAAGTTATTTACGAAGTTATTACCAGAATGTTGCTACTTACATTCCCGATCGCTACGATGAAGGATATGGCATTTCCTACAAAGGCATCAACTTTGCCGAAGACAACGGATTTACCTTGATTATTGCCTTGGATTGTGGAATAAAATCCATAGATCATATTGCATATGCCAACGAAAGAAACATCGATTTTATCATTTGTGATCACCACCGACCTGGCGATGAACTACCCAATGCGATTGCCGTTTTAGACCCAAAACGTTCTGATTGTTCTTATCCGTATGACGAACTTTGTGGCTGTGGTGTCGGATTCAAGTTGATTCAAGCCTTGGCTCAAAATCGCAATCAAACGATAGCCGATCTGATTCCGTATTTGGATTTGGTGGCTACCGCTATTGCCGCCGATATCGTTCCGATAACTGGTGAAAATAGAATATTAGCTAAATTTGGTTTAGAAGTTATCAATTCTAATCCTAGACCAGGAATCAAAGCGTTGATTCAGAATATAAAAAAGAGAAGGGTATTAACCATAACTGATGTTGTTTTTATCATTGCACCGAGAATAAATGCTGCTGGAAGAATCAAACACGGTAACGAAGCGGTGGCTTTGTTAACTGAATTTGATTTGGAACGAGCCGAAATTTTTGCTTCTGAAATTGAACAACACAACATTGACCGAAAAGATTTAGACAAACAGATTACAATTGAGGCGCTTTCGCAAATAGAAACTAACAACGAAAAAGAACGATTTACAACCGTTGTTTATCAAGAAAATTGGCACAAAGGTGTGATCGGTATTGTGGCTTCGAGATTAACGGAAACGCATTATCGACCTACCATTGTGTTTACCAAAAGTGGCGATAAATTGGCCGCTTCGGCACGATCGGTAAAAGGTTTTGACGTATATAATGCATTGGAAGCTTGTTCCGAATATTTAGAACAATTTGGCGGACATAAGTATGCGGCCGGAATGACTTTGAAAGAAGAAAACTATTGGGCTTTTAAAGAAGCATTCGAAAAAGAAGTTCAAAAAACCATTCCTCCCGATTTATTAATTCCTGAAATATCCGTTGATTTCGAGATTGATTTTGCTGATATAAATCCGAAATTAATACGATTATTGAATCAGTTCGAACCTTTTGGCCCGCAAAATATGACACCTAATTTTATGACCAAAAACATAAAAGATACAGGTTACGCCAAACCTTTAGGAAAAGATGATGAGCATTTAAAATTGTTTGTGAAACAGAAGGATAGTGAAGGTTTTGGAGCAGTCGGGTTCGGACTTGGAAACAAATTAGAATATATCAAAAATCAAAGTACATTTGATGCCGTGTATTGCATTGAAGAAAATGAATTTAACGGAAATGTTAGTGTTCAACTACGTGTAAAGGATTTAAGGTAAATATTTACTCAAATCTTTTTAGTTCAAAAGTTTCACCATTAAAAACGCCGTAAGTAAAATAACCTATCCAATCACCTAAATTTACATAGTTTGAATTGTTCCCAACGGAAACAATCATCGGTAAATGACGGTGACCAAATACAAAGTAGTTATAGTGTTTTGACTCTAATTTGCGCTTTGCATATAGAATCAACCATTCATTATCTTCACCTAAAAAAACGACATCTTCAGCTCCAGAAATGAGTTTGTTCTTTACAGAAAGATATTGAGCCAATCTCATTCCAATATCGGGATGCAACCATCGGTATAACCATTTTGAAAAGGGATGAACAAAAACTTTTTTCATTCGCTTATATCCTTTATCGCCTGGACCTTTCCCGTCTCCATGACCAATTAAAAACGTTTTATTATTGAACGTAAATTCTTTGTTGTCGTGAAACACTGGAATATTCAATTCCTTTTGAAAATAATCGTTCATCCATAAATCATGATTTCCAACGAAAAAATAAATTGGAATTCCGCTGTCGCGAATTTCGGCTAATTTACCAAGAACACGAACAAATCCTTTGGGAACTACGGTTTCATATTCAAACCAAAAATCAAATAAATCACCCAACAGAAAAATAGCTTCTGCATCTTTTTTAACTTCATCAAGCCAAGCTACAAATTTTTGCTCCCGCGGGAAACTTGCTTCTGGTGTTGGAGCGCCAAAATGTTGATCGGAAGCAAAATAAATTTTCTTGTTTGACATTTTTTTTAATCAGAATTCAACTATGGAAATGTTTAAAAACTTCTTCTAGGTTCTGTGTGATAAATTACATATTATCGGAAGCATACCATTCAGCAAAAGAACTCTCGGTTTCTTGCAATTTCAATGAATGTAATTGAATATCATTTGGTAACCTATCATTAATTTTTTTAGCAAAATCAATTACCATATTCTCACTTGTAGGTTGATAATCTACCAAAATAACGTGATGTCCTCGATTGGAAAGCTCTTCGGCTAAATCAACATGCGGTGTGTTTTTATTGAAAACGGTAGCATGATCAAACTGATCTACAATTTCTTCTTTTACAATTTTTTTCAAATCCGAAAAATCAATGACCATACCATATTTTACATTGGAAGCATCAGAAATCGGAGTTCCATAAACCGTTACGGATAGTTTGTAACTATGTCCGTGAACATTTTTACATTTTCCGTCATAACCATACAGCGCATGGCCGGTTTCGAAAGAAAATTGCTTTGTAATTCTGATTTTGCTCATTTAGAAAATATTTTAATTCTATTTAAAGATAATCATTAATAATAAGAATACCTATTGTAGATAAGTACCTAAATTCCAATTTTTTATTTCAAGATTCTAAATTCACAACGTCTATTTGTTGCATGTTCCGCTTCGGTACAATGGTCTCCACATTTCACTAAAAGAATACTTTCTCCATAACCTTTGGATTGTAAACGCTTTCTTTTAATTCCTTTACTCACTATATATTCTAATGTTGAAACCGCTCTGTTTTTTGATAATTTTAAATTGTAACTAGTTGAAGCTCTATTATCGGTATGAGCACCAATTTGAACTTCCATAGAAGGATATTTGTTAAGCAATCCAACAAGAATATCTAATGTTTTAGCAGCTTTCTCTTTGATATCCCATTTATTGAAATCAAAGTAAATATTATCTAATTGAATGTAAGTATATCCGTCATTTTTAGCTACTACAATATCTTCAGCATCATTGTAAGTCTGAAGTTCTAGTTCTATATCATTCTTTATCTTTCCTTCAGCATCTGTTGTAAAAACTTTATTATAAGGAATATACAAATCTTTTTTAGCCTCTAATCTATATTTCTTATTAGGCTTAGTTTTAAACAAATATTCTCCGTTAGCGCCTACAACTTTTGTACTTATTAATTTATTGTTTTCATCATATAAACTCACTATTGTTCCTGACAACAATTGTTTTGAAACTTTATCTTTGACAGTTCCTGCTACTGAAAAACGTCTCTCATTATCTTTTCTAGTAAAACTTGCTAAATTATCATTTCCATTTCGATTCGAAGAAATATAACCTTTATTATTTTTTTCATCTAAAATATAGGCAAAATCATCAAAATTAGAATTAATTGTTTGACCTAAATTTAGTGGTTTTTCATAAATTCCGTTTTTATTTTTACTCATAAATATGTCTAATCCACCAATACCTTGATGTCCATCTGACGAAAAATATAAAGTGTTATCCTCGGTTACAAAAGGAAATTGTTCACGATGTATCGTATTTATAGTATCACCGAGATTTACCGGCTTTCCATAGGTCCCGTCTGACTTAATATCTACAAAATACAAATCCATAGAACCTCCCATACTTCCTGGCATATCACTTGCAAAATAAAGTCGCTTCCCATCTTTAGTTAAAAACGGATGTTCAGTAGAGTACAAATCACTCGAAAAAGGAGTCTCAGTAATATTTGTCCATTCATTTTTCACAAATTCAGCTCTAAATATTTTAACAGTAGCAAATTTTTCATCACCGACCTTAACTCTTTTAGAGTTGGTTCTATTGAAATACATCACTTTTCCGTCTTGAGAAAAAGTAGCATTACTTTCATGCGTTTTAGTATTAATTTTGTCTGAAAACGGCTTAATATCTGTTAATTCACCCTGATTTGAAATACTTGCTATATACAAGTCTGTATATGGCTTTTTATTCCAACTAAAGTTTGATTTAGAGGGATTTCTTGAGGATGCAAACACTACCCTATCCCCATAAAATGACAATCCAAAATCTCCATTTGAAGTACTTTTTGTTACATCATGAACTTCATAATCATAAGGAACAACATCATCAAGATTTTCAATAAATTGCTTAGAATTAACTTTAGATTTAAGATAATCACCCATTATGATGTCAGATTTATAGTAATCTTTAATTCCTTTTAGAGCTTGTGCATATCTAAAATAATATTCTGGTTTAATACTATCTTTAAATGATGTGAATAATTGACCATAATTTTTAACTGCCATATCCATTTGAGAATTATTATAATAACAATCTCCTAGATTTTGAAGTACTTTACGAGTAGGTTGCAAAGATTCGTAAATTTTTGCGGCGTCAATATATGACCGATTCACAAATAAATTATCTGCTTTTTTTAATTCGGCTTTTTGTCCAAAACAATTTAGACCAAAAAATAAAATGAACGTGTAGGTGTATAATTTTATCATTGCTGTAGTATTAGAAAAAACGTGGTGATTTATCGTATCCATTTTTGTTACCTGATTTATTTAAATCAAAAAGTATCATGATTTCATGAGAACCTGAATTGAAACGTCCCAAATTTGACAACGTATAATCATAAGCATAACCAACTCGCAAAGAAGGATTTACTTTAAAGTTTACTAATCCGCTGAAGGAATCACCTAAACGATATCCAAGACCTGCTTCAAAAATATTGTTAATTAATACATTTCCTGTAAGATCAACAGCTGTTGGTGCTCCAGATACAGCTTTTACCATAAATGCAGGCTTGAATTTCAGATTTTCATTTATGTTAAATACATAACCTCCAGTTAAAAAATAATGCACTGCTTCAACACCTGTAGTCACAATACCATCACGCTGTTCTAACTGTTTTGTAGTAAGTAAATTAGGAGCAGAAAAACCTACATAATAATTTTTACTAAAATAAAAAGTACCAATACCCACATTTGGAAATGTTCTGCTTAAATTATTTGCAAATGCTGGATCAGGTAAAACATCCGAATAAACAAAACCATTAAAGTTGGTACTGAAAAATGTTGCTCCTCCTTTAATTCCAAAAGACAACTTATTGTTTTCACTTACTGGTAATACGTATGCAAAATCAGCATATAAACTAGTTTCTTTAACTATTCCTCCTATTTCATCATGTACAACAGAAACACCGCCTTCTACTTTTTTTCCTAAAGCCGAATGAGCAAAAAAAGACCCCGTAGTTGGACCACCGACAGAACCTACCCATTGTGCTCTGTAGAGCCCTCCTATATTTATAATATCTTCATTATCTGTGGCATAAGCTGGATTTACCAAGCTCATATTATACATATATTGAGTATATTGCGGATTTTGTTGGGCTGATGAAACTAAACACATGAATAATGCGCTTAAAAGAATCAGATATTTCATATTTTTATTTTTCATATTCATTCTTACTTTTTTCAAATTATCTACTTAAATAGAGTCTTCCCTGTAATGCTTTTCTATTGCCATCATTAAATTCTATAACATAGAAATATACCCCTGTCGGAAGTAATCCATCGCCGACAGTTAATCCTTGTGTAGATTTACCATTCCAATTAGGTGAATTTATATCTCCTTTATATACTACACTTCCATATCTATTATATATTTCTAATGAGAAATTTGGATACAAATCAGCTAAATTTTTAATAACAAACTCATCATTTATTTGATCTCCATTAGGTGAAAATCCATCAGGTACGATAATTTCTTGTGGAGGACAATAATTGATGGTAACATTCATTGTTTTGGTTGTAGCACATTGACCAATATTTGGTGTAAAAATGTAAGCCTGTGTTCCAATGACTGCTGTAGATATTGTAGGTGGAGACCATGTTCCTACGTAACCATCACTAGATATAGTTGATAACGCAATTGGTATATCATTTTGACAATAAGTACCTAAATCTTTAAATATTGGTACAACAGGTGCATTAACTGTTATATTCATAGTAGCTGTAGTAGCACATTGTCCTGTTGTTGGCGTAAATGTATACGTTTGAGTCCCTGCTGTAGTCGTGGAAATTGTTGACGGCGACCATGTCCCTGTAATAGGCGTTGCATTACTTGAAGAGGTAGGTAAACCAACTGGAGTAGCTCCAACACAATATGGACCTAACTGAGTAAATGTTGGAATTGTTCCTGTAACAAATATATCCATAGTAATCACCGCAGCACATTGTCCTGCTGTTGGCGTAAAAGTATATGTTTGAGTTCCAACTGTAGTC
>CAZSZH010000055.1:0-17652 GCA_964610785.1 uncultured Flavobacterium sp.
GCTTCTGTTACTCAGGACGTTATTAGATTAGCTAATGAACGAAATAAAAATATTTTGCCCTGCCACCATAGCTAATCTCAATTGTGGATTTGACATCTTAGGCTTATGTCTAGAGGGAATTGGAGACGAAATGCTCATTAGAAAAGTAGCTGAAAGAGGTATTAAAATCACCAAAATAACAGGTGCAAATTTGCCATTAGAAACCGAAAAAAATGTTGCAGGTGTTGCTGGTTTAGCACTATACAATGCAATAAATCCAGAGTACGGATTTGAAATAGAAATTCATAAAAAACTAAAACTTGGCAGTGGTATTGGAAGTTCTTCTGCAAGTGCCGCTGGAGCAGTTTATGGTATAAATGATCTTCTAGGAAAACCATTTACAAAAAATCAATTAGTCAATTTTGCTATGAAAGGCGAGGTTGTAGCTAGCGGTAGCGAACATGCCGACAATGTGGCTCCTTGCCTACTCGGTGGCTTTACTTTGATTCGAGGTTACAGTCCGTTGGATGTCATTCGAATTGATAGTCCAAATGACTTATTTGCAGTAATTTTACATCCAAACATTGAAGTTAAAACATCCGATGCTCGTGCTGTTTTGCAACCCATGATACCTTTAAAAGATACTATAACCCAAACAGGAAATCTTGGCGGATTGATTGCTGGATTGTATACTTCCGATTACGATTTAATTAGTCGATCACTTATAGATGTCATTATTGAACCTTTACGTAAACATTTAATTCCTTACTTCGATGATGTTAAAAATACTGCTATACGCAACGGAGCATTAGGATCAGGCATATCTGGTGCTGGACCCTCAATATTTGCCTTATGCAGAGGATTAAAAATTGCTCAAAAAGTCTCCCATGCAATGCAGGAATATTATCAAAATACCGGAATTGAATTTGAAGTACATATTTCAAAAATAAATCCTAATGGTGTTACTGAAATAAAGAATTAAAATATTAATTAAATAAAAATGCTACATTTCGCGTTTTGTACAATATACCAATGAATTACTACAGCCTAAACAATAAAGAAATAAAAGTTTCATTTCAAGAAGCCGTTATACAGGGACTTGCACCAGATAAGGGGTTGTATTTTCCTGAAACAATTACAAAATTACCAAAATCATTTTTTGACACTATTGAAACTTTATCCAACGAAGAAATTGCTTTTCAAGCTATAAGACAATTTGTAGGAACTGAAATTCCAGAAAACGAATTAAAGCAAATTGTGAAAGAAACTTTATCTTTTGAATTTCCTTTGGTAAAAGTGGAAGAAAATGTTTATTCTCTTGAATTGTTTCATGGTCCTACTATGGCTTTTAAAGATGTTGGCGCAAGATTCATGTCCCGATGTTTGGCCTATTTCCATAAGGATAAAAATCAAAAAAATACAGTTTTAGTAGCCACATCGGGCGATACAGGTGGCGCTGTGGCAAGTGGATTTCTTGGGGTACATGGTGTTGAGGTGGTAATTCTATATCCTTCTGGAAAAGTGAGTGACATTCAAGAGCGTCAATTGACTACTTTGGGTCAAAATATTACAGCATTAGAAGTTGATGGCGTTTTTGATGATTGTCAAGATATGGTTAAGAAAGCATTTTTAGATGAAACTTTGGTTCACAAAAATCTTACATCAGCCAATTCAATCAATATTGCACGCTGGTTACCACAAATGTTTTATTTTTTCTTTGCTTATAAGGAATTGAAAAAACACAATAAACCATTAGTAGTTTCCTGTCCAAGTGGGAATTTCGGAAATATTTGTGCTGGAATTATTGCAAAAAAATTAGGATTGCCTCTTGCCCAGTTTGTAGCTTCCACAAATGCAAATGATACAGTACCACAATTTTTGCAAAACGGAAAGTACAATCCAAAACCATCCATTGCTACAATTTCAAATGCCATGGATGTGGGAAATCCGAGTAATTTTGTTCGCATTCAAGAGATGTACAATAACGATTTGAGAGAATTTGAAAAAGATTTTTCATCCTATACTTTTTCGGATGAAGAGACCAAATTTGCAATGAAAAATATTTATGTAAATTCGGGATATGTTGCTGAACCTCACGGAGCTGTAGGTTATTTGGGCTTAAAAAAGGAACTTCAAAATTATCCAAATGCTATCGGATTCTTTTTAGAAACAGCCCATCCTATTAAATTTCTGGATGTTGTTGAACCTATTTTAGATATCAAATTAGAAACTCCAAAACAAATAGAAAGTGTACTGAATAAAGAGAAAAAAATGATCAAGATTAGCAATTATGAAAATTTGAAAAACTATTTGTTGCAAAAATAGATAAGCTAGTTCATTAAAGTAAAAGCACTGTATTTCAATCAATAAAAATTCTAATTTACGACTACTTTTTTGGTTATGGATTGATGCTCTGAATTTAATTTTAAGAAATAAAACCCTTGTGGAAGGTTTTCTAACGTATAAGAATTGTTATTAAAGAGCGGCTTTTTAACATCCATCAGCAATTGTCCATCGAGCGTTATTAATTGAATTTCATCAACAGGAATAGAACTACTAATATTAATTTTATGCTCATTAGTAGGATTTGGAAACAAAGAAATCGAAGCTAAATCTAAAGCACTTATGGATAAATTTGCGCAAGCTGACGTCCAGATTTGGCATACATACTCGGGATGGTCAATAAACGGATTTCTATTTCCTTGCGCCGCATAAACAGCATTATTTCTGCTAATTTCTTTTTGACTCACCGGGTCTTGGTTATGCCAAATAATCAACATATTCAAGAACCAAGGCTCAAAAACATTGTCATTAGTTCCATCAAGAACGGTGTTTCCGTTCCCTGTAGCATCTAAGGTTTGCCAACTACCAATTACGTTTTCATAACAAGTTGCCATGTAAAAATAATTTCTTGCAATATCGCCTTTTAATTCATCGGCTGGTTCAAAAACATTAAAAGAATACGGATAATTTGGAGTAATGCAATTTCCTATTTTGCTTCCATTACTTGTGGTATAAGAAGCCGTTCCTACCATACCATAGGCCAAACTTCCCCGCAACCCATTATCATATTTATCGGCAGGCATCACATGAAAAGCATCTGAATACATGGCTGTCCCATTTATACCACCAAACCAACTTTTCGGAAAGGTGTGCTCTTTATTATATCGTTGACATTCTGCATTTCCTAGAGTTCCATCATCTTGATTACCACCATTGGCAACAGTACCAAAAATAAAATTGCAATTAGAATAAATATCCCAAACATTCCCATTTGGCCTCACATCTGAAGTTTGATATAAATTCCATAATCCTGATCCATAAACAAGGACGGTATGAGGACTTATTTTATTATATAATTGAGTTTTTAATGTAAATCCAGTTCCTGTGGCTGTATCATAGTAACCTGCAGGAATTTGAGAAAACCCAAAACAAACTGATAATAGTAATAATAAAATATAATTTTTTCTCATAATTATTATGGTTTTCGTTCTAACAATGCCATATAAAATCCATCAAATCCAGAATCTGATGCTAATACCTTAGAATCTTTCACAAAAGTAAAACTTTTTCCAATGTCAGTAGTCAAAAATTTGCTTACTTGCTCTTGATTTTCAGAAGGTAAAACGGAACAAGTTGCGTACACTAATTTGCCTCCAGGTTTTACAATTTTAGAATAGTTTTCGAGAACCTCTGCTTGGACTTTTCGAATATTATCTATAAACTCGGGTTGTAATTTCCATTTTGCATCGGGATTTCTTTTTAAAACTCCTAAACCACTGCATGGTGCGTCAATTAATACTCTATCTGCTTTTTCATGAAGCTTTTTAATCACTTTAGTCGAGTCAATAATTCTATATTCGATATTGAAAGCTCCGTTCCTTTTGGCTCTTAATTTTAGTTGCTTTAATTTACTTTCATATAAATCCATAGCAATTAACTGGCCTTTATTTTGCATTAGCGAAGCCATATGCAAGGTTTTTCCTCCCGCACCTGCACAGGTATCAACTACTCTCATGCCTGGTTGAACGTCAAGAAAAGCAGCTACCAATTGTGAGGAAGCATCTTGCACTTCAAACAACCCTTCTTTGAACACATCAGTTAAAAAAACATTAGCTCTTTCTTTCAAGACTAATGCATCGGGTTGCTCTTTCAAAAATTCGGTTTCAATGTTTAAATCCATTAAAATAGCACGAAGTTTTTCTTTAGTAGTTTTTAAGGTATTAACTCTCAAAATTACTTGGGCTTGCTTATTTTGTGCCGAAATTTCTTTAGTCCAAAGTTCTTCACCAAGCTCTTTGATTCCAAGTTCATCCATCCAATCCGGAATAGATTCACGCATTTTTCTAATTTTCGATAATTCATCAAAACGTCCTTTTATTTTGCGTTCTGGTGTACCATCCAATTGTCTCCAATCTGGAATTGGATACCCTCTCAATACAGCCCAAACTGCAAACATTCTCCACAAATCTTCTCTATCGTAAGGCTCTTTTACATCAGCAATTTCAGCATATAAACGCTTCCATCGAACAATTTCGTAAATGGTTTCGGCAACAAATTTTCGGTCAGAACTTCCCCAACGTTTGTCTTTTTTTAAAGCTCGTGCTACTACTTTATCGGCATATTCTCCCTCGTTAAAGATAGCGTTAAGCGAATCAATGGTAGTATAAACTAAATTTCGATGTAATCTCATGGTTTTAAAAATCAGCTTGCAAAGGTATTGCTTTTTTGTATACAGAAAGAAGTATTCTACAAAACCTCTCGGATTTTAGAATACTTCTTTACTAAATTTATGCTATATATCAATGAAAGTTTTTACTTTCGATTCTTATCATATCAATAATTTCGGGAGGATGAATAACCATAGGGAATTGTTCTACTTTAACGGAACTACTATCCAATCCAAAACCTTTCTCTTCAGACAAACTGAATTTTTTCATAAAGAAATAGGCATTCATAACAATGTTTTCAAAGAAAGTCAAGTCGCTATCGTTTGACAAGAATTTTTCAGAGAGTACAAATTTGAAATCACCAATAATGTTATTTTTATTTAATGATTCATATCGACTGGTAATGTCCATTTCGCCTTTGCTTACCATATCCTTAATAACTTCTTTAAACATTAAATTGATTTTGGTTGGTTCTCTAAATCCAAGATAAAAATCAACTCTGTATAAATCGTCTTTGATAACTTCGGTAACTTTGTATTCTTTTTTATACGGTTCATTTAAAATATTAACATGAATAAACCAATATAAATCAGCTCTTTTAGGACGTTTTTGGAGAATAGAGTACATTACTTTTTCTTCAATTTCATCCGTTCTATTTGAATTCGTCATGTATACCAAATGCGTGGCATATTTTGGAATCGAGAGATCCAAACTCAACTCAGCTAATACTTTTTTATAGTTATCAATCTTAACCATTTTGGTATAATTTTTACTAATTTGCTTCGCTAAATACCAGGTTGACATGACACCAATTAATACCGATGCGATGAATAATGTTACATATCCTCCATCCATAAATTTAGTAACATTAGCAGCCAAGAAACTAAATTCGATAATCAGGTAAAGCAATATCAATGGTGCTATAAAATACCATTTTACTCTTTTCATAATTAAATAAAAATTCAATAAAATAGTGGTCATAATCATGCAAAGAATAATCGCTAAACCATACGCATGTTCCATATTACTAGACTCCTGAAAGTGCCAAACTATGCCAACACAACCAAAAAAAAGTAACCAGTTGATTGATGGAATATACAATTGACCTTTTACATCTGTTGGAAATTTGATTCTAACTTTGGGCCAAAAATTTAATCGCATTGCCTCATTGATAAGAGTAAATGAACCACTAATTAAGGCTTGAGAAGCGATAACAGCTGCCATGGTAGCCACCACAATTCCAACAGGTTTGAACCATTCAGCCATGATTAAATAAAAAGGATTCGAATTATCAGGATTTAATTGAGCCAAGGTTTGTCCTTGATGCAACAATAAATAAGCTCCTTGTCCAAAATAATTCAATACCAGCGTTGTTTTAACAAACATCCAACTAATTCTAATATTTTTTCTCCCGCAATGTCCCATATCCGAGTACAGAGCTTCTGCTCCTGTCGTGCAAAGAAATACAGCCCCTAGAATAAAAAAACCTTCTCCTTTAGCATTAGAAGTTAATAAATTATAGGCATAATAGGGATTTATGGCTTTAAACACCGACAGATTATTTGTCATTTGGATAATTCCTAGAATGGCCAACATCGAAAACCAAATTAGCATCATAGGAGCAAAAAACTTACCTACTAATTTAGTTCCAAACTGTTGAATGGTAAATAAAACAAATAAAATAGCAATAACAATAGGAACAGTCGGAATATCAGGCTTAAATAATCGCAATCCTTCAACTGCCGAAGAAACCGAAATAGGAGGTGTAATTATACCATCAGCCAACAAGGCGCTTCCACCAATAATTGCAGGCACTATCAACCATTGAATTCGGGTCCGTTTTACTAAAGCATACAGCGCAAAGATTCCGCCTTCACCATGATTATCAGCGCTTAAGGTTATAATGACATACTTGAGTGTAGTTTGAAGGGTTAAAGTCCAAAAAATGCAAGATAATCCGCCAAGAATTAAATTCTCATTAATTATATTTTTTCCAATAATGGAATTCATAACATATAAGGGAGAGGTACCTATATCCCCATAAATTATACCAAGTGTTATCAATAAACCAGCAGCTGTTAACTTGCTATGAAGATGATGATGACTGTTACTATTTGAACTCATAAAAATTTTAAAAAAGAATACAAATGTATTACTTTTAAAGAATTGTTATAAAAAAAGCACCGAATATTTTCGATGCTTTTTAGTTTATTTTCATTATAAATTATCTTCTTCCACCAGTAGAGTTTCTACCGCCAGTAAATCCTCCACCGCCACCATTACTATAACTACCTCCAGCACTTCTTGGTGTTACATTTCCTCCTCCATAACTGCCTCCGCCGTTGTTTCTTGGAGCATAATTACCTCCATTCATCACTCTTGGTTCTGACTGACTAGAAGCATTATACCCTGCATTTCTTGGTGATGTGTTACCTGCTTGATTACCTCCTTGGTTATAATTTTGACGTGGTGAATAATTTGTGGTGTATGAATTACTTACTTGTGAATAACTATTTCTAGGGTTTTGATTTACGGTTGTCATTGCCGAACTTCTTGGCATGCTGCTAGAAGAACTTCCTCTAGGACTAATCTCAGAATAACTCCTTGGACTATTGTATGAATTTTCCCTTGGACTACTTATCGTATTTCTTGGTATATTGTTAAAATTTCCTCTTGGATTATCAAAATTTCTAGGACTGTTAGTTCCCGATTGACCATAAGCAACATCATGTCGTGGTCTTGTTTGATCTAATTCATATCGATTACCGAAACCTACATTTCGATATTCAAAAGAACGATTTGGATAAGCTCTTTCATAATAATCGCCTCTTCTTCCATAATAATGATTGTAGGCAACTTCACATCTTCTGTAATTCACATAATTGTAATGATTATTAAAGTTAATATAGAATCCAATGTTATAACGATATCTAAATAATGGGAAAGGATTCCACGCATAGTAATAACTTGGATAATATCCCCAATACCAAGAGCTATAATATGGTCGATATATTGGAGACCAAAACCAATTGTAAATTACAGGAACATAAGTGTACTCTGGTTCATAAATATAGTTTCGCCCGTACATGTATACATCACCAACTACTTGAACATGAACTTGATTTCTTGAATCTTTTTGAACTTCAACAGTAGCTACGTCTTGAAATTTATTATCTCCCAAAACAGCTTGAATCACAACCAAATGTGTGTTTTTTTCGGAAGATTCAATTACCCGCAAATAATCTACTTGATTGTCATTATTCAAATCTAAATTAGAAATATGTGATTTGGGATCATTCAATCGTTGTTCAAAATCAGCTAAATCTTTTGAATCACCAAATATCGAAGCGACAGCTCTTAAATCTAGATTGTCACTAATGTCAGAACTCATTGCATTTACAGTGGTTTTGTCTTGTGCAAATGATGTTGCAAACAACAAACTCATAAGCGCCGGAAGGATTATTTTAGTTTTCATAACATTCTGTATTAATGGTTAAAAATAATATGCTGTCAACAATAATTCAATATCTATGCCAAGAAATCAAAGTTGGTATTTATTAAGATTTTTTTAAGTAGTATTGTAGCGATTTAATTTGATAAATTATGAAAAGAAGTTTTATTGTGTTAATTACCAGTCTTTTATTTTTTTCTTGCAAACCAAAACAAGCTTCCAAAAGTTTGTTTTTCAACGAAATAAAAGTAGATACCTTATTGAATGGTAGAATAAGCATCAGAGCTATTACCGTTTCTAATGATAAAGTGTGGTATGCTGCCGATAAAAGCAGGATCGGATTTTTGAGTTTCGATAAATCAAAGAAAATGGAACGAAGCATCAACAAAGATTCACTTCCTTTAGAATTCAGAAGTATTTCCCAAACCTCTACTGCTATTTTTGCTCTAAATGTTGGTAATCCCGCTTTGTTGTATAAATTTACTAAAGATTTGTTTGTTAAGAAATTAGTATATGAAGAACATCATGAAAAAGTATTTTATGATAGTATGCAATTTTGGAATGATACAGAAGGAATTGCTGTTGGAGATCCGATTAACAATTGTTTATCTATAGTAATCACTCGCGATAATGGTGATAGTTGGATAAAAATACCTTGTGATAAACTTCCTAAAATTGTAGATGGTGAAGCAGCCTTTGCGGCAAGTAATACCAATATCGTTATTAAAGGAGATGCTACTTGGATTGTTTCTGGCGGCAAAAAAGCTAGAGTATTTTATTCTCCCGATAAAGGAAACGCCTGGAGCGTTTATGAAACACCGATAATTCAAGGAGAACCCATGACTGGAATCTTTACAGCCGATTTTTATAACGAGAAAATAGGATTTATCGCAGGAGGAAATTATGAAAAACCTAATCAAAATTTTCAAAACAAAGCACTAACAATGGATGGCGGTAAAACTTGGAAATTGGTTGGAGAAAATCAAGGATTTGGATATGCTTCTTGCATACAATTTGTTCCAAATAGCAATGGAGAACAATTAGTATCTGTAGGAACATCGGGTTTATTTTATTCCAAAGATAAGGGAATAACTTGGCGTCAATTGAGTTCCGATGCTTCATTATATACCATTCGGTTTGTAGATGCCGTCACTGCTATTGCAGCCGGTAAAGATAAAATTGTGAAAATAAAATTTGGCGTTAAGTAAAGCCTAAAAAAACATTACAATTCTTTTTTTTAGGTTTAATAATAATTTTTACATTTGAAAAAAAAAATGAAATAACTATGAATATTTTAGGTATCGGATCAAGAATTAAGCATGTTGAATTTGGACTTGGTGTTGTTACTAACGTAACATCCAAACATTACTGGGTGACATTTATAGAAAGTGGCATAGAGACCATAGAAATTGATAGCAATTTTGAAGTGATTGATGCCGTTATTGGAGAGGTTGATACGGTTAGTTTCTATGAAGTAGAGCGCACCATAAAAAACCTTTTGCGACGATGGTCTGATGTTTCAGAAACTGTTGCTATTGCAGATAAATGGAAAGGCGGAAAATTAATATTAGAACCTGGAACCCCAACCCAAAATAAAGAAGTTCCCATTGATACTTTTTTTCATAAAATTACTATGGTAAGAGACCGTTTACGAGTAATGGAACAAAAAATAAACGCTAGCAATCTCGATGAAGCTGATAAAATTGATCTTCAACAATACATTACTAGATGTTATGGCAGTTTAACAACTTTTAATGTTCTATTTAAAAACAGTAGTGATTATTTTATTGGCGAAAAAACCAAATAATTTAATTATCATTTGTTTACAATTGAGGATCTAATGAAGTCCAATTTTTCGGCATCTAATGGTTTTGATAAAATGGCTTCGATGTTTTTTTCACTAGTAACTTTTGCATTGTCATCAGGATTTATAGTAGATGAAATAACAAATATTTTTGTATTTTCAATAAACTGAGGAAACCTTTCTTTGAATAATTCATAAAATTCCCAACCATCCATCACAGGCATGTTTAAGTCTAAAAGAATAATTTCCGGAAGATTTTTAATTGAAATAATTCCTTTTTCAAACTTTTCGTAGTACGATAGAGCGTCTAGTCCGTTATTTGCCTCTACAATAGTCTCACAAAAATGAACCGATTCGATAATATGTCTATTTAGAAATTGTGTGGTCGGATCGTCATCAATTGAAAGTATTGTGTTAAACATTTTGATTCCTATTTAAAATTTATAGTAAAGGTTGTCCCTTTAAGCTCTTCACTATCAACCGATATTTTACCCCCCATAGTTGTAATTTGCGAATGAACCAAGTAAAGCCCGATTCCTTTACTATCTGAATTATTATGAAACCTCTGATATAATCCAAAAATTTTGTTTTTCACCCGCTCCATATTCATTCCAATTCCATTATCTGAAAAAACGAGTTTTGTGCTTCCATTTGCTGTTTTTGAAGATTTGATAGTAATAATTGGTTCTCTGTCTGGATGTCTATATTTAATAGCATTAGTCATTAAGTTAAGGAAAATACTTTCAAGATAGATTGAACTAAAACTAACCATTGGAACCTTTGTAAAATCAGAATTTATTATTACTCTTTCTTTTAGAAGTTTCATTTCTATGGTAGCTTTTACTTTTTCTAAAATATCTTCAAACTTTAATGCTTCTGTTGATAAATTCGGATTCTCTTTAATTATTAAAATCTTCATTAAATCATTTAGAGTATCATTAAGATGGTAAGTGGACGTTTTAAAGCCTTCTATAAATTTCTTAGTCAATTCATCTTCAATAGTATCTGTTTTAATTAAATTAGAAATAGATACAAGATTGGTTAATGGAGCTCTTAAATTATGGGTCGTAATATAATTGAATTGGATAAGTTCATTATTATTTTTAGTTAATTCATGCAACAAGACTTCTTTCTCTTCTTCTGTCTTTTTCTTCTGTGTTATATCTTGCATTGAACCTATTATCCCTATAGCAATTCCATTTTCATCCCTTATTGCAATGCGTCTGTCCAGAATAGTAGCGTAGTTACCATCTGCTTTTTTTAATAAGTATTCTTGAGACCATTTATCTGAATTATTCTTAATTTCTATTTGATCATTTTCATGTATTTTTTTAAGATCATTTGGATCTATATTTCTTCTCCAAATATTATCTTCCAAAGGAACCAAACCTTCTTCAACAAGATGACCAAAAAGCAAGGTAAAGTTTTTACTAAAATAAATTGTTTTGTTTATAAAATCACATTCCCAAACTATATCTGACGTCGCAGTAGTAGCTTTCTCATATCGTTCATTACTTTTCCGTAGATTTTCTTCTACTCTTTTCTTTTCCGTTATATCAGTCACAAAGGCACAATTCAAATCAAAATCTTTAAATTCAATTAATCTAATATTAACATCTACATCAATTAAAGTTCCATCTTTCCTTTTGTGCTGGGTTTCAAAGTGTGCTTTCCTATTTGTTTTTAATTCTTTCCAATGTATAGGCCATATTTCAGCCGGATAATTTGGATCTATTTCATGTAAGGTCTTATTCATCAACTCTTCTTTAGAGTATCCTAACAATTTATGGGCATTAGGGTTTACATCATAAAAACGAGCATCTTCTTTGGTCATGAATATCGAAACATTTGCATTCTTGAATACAAAATCAACAACTTTTAATTGTTCCGCTTCTTTTTTCTTTTCGGTAATATCCTGAAGATAAGTACATACTTTTATATAATTTCCTTCAGCTATCGATTCTGGTCTACCATATCCTCTTACCCATTTAATTTCTCCATTTTCTATTACCCTGTATTCAATATCCCATATATTTAAACGAAAAACATCCTGTATTGAATCTAAAAGTTTTTGTTTGTCATCAGGATGAACTCTTAAAAATAGTAGACTATTGTCAGAATTGATTGCCTCTTTATTAAATAAAGGAAAAAAATTTTCCATTTCTTTATTCACAAAACCAAATTTAAATCTTCCGTCGGGATATAAAAAAATCTCAAAAATTACCAAAGGTAAGTTCTCTGTAAATTTTTTTAGATTGTCATAAAAAGTAATGGGTTGATTGGCTACTAATCGCTTTTCAAGAGGCAATTCATCAAATCCCCATTGTTCACTTTCTGTTTCAAGATTTATATATTTAAGAGAGATGAAAGCTTTATTTTTTGAATGTTTGGAACCAAAACAATATATTGACTTTTTTTTTGTTTTAAACGAAATTTCACAAATATCTCTCCCTGTGAAAATATTTTCAATAAATTCCTTTATTTTTTGGTTATTACTTTCATCCCAAAATTCCGAAAAATTATTCCCTATTCTGGGAATTTCATCTTCTAAAAAATAAGTTGAGGGGAACGATGTAGAAATAATTAAACCAAATTCATCAATTTCTATGCTGTATAGATTTTTCATAGAATCAATTATGATTTGTTGAAATTGTTAAAATAAAACACCGGTTAAATAAATTTGAACGCATGTTAAATAACTTTAGTCTAACAAAAGTAGAAAATTGAATCAGATAAAAACCATAATGTAAATAAATATTTTCTTAATTTTAGAAGTAATAGTTTTTTGATTTCTATTAAATAATTTTAAAAAAACCATTAGAAAATCAACAGATGATTGAGTAAATTTCTAAAAAATAGCTTTAATTTGTACAAGCAACGAACAAACTATGGAATTCAATCCCGATACACTCGAAGCGTCGGCTATATACAAATTACTTACTGGCTCCGTAATTCCAAGACCGATTGGTTGGATATCCACCATTGACGAAAACGGAATCAACAACCTTGCTCCCTTCTCTTATTTTAATATTCTTGGTGATGATCCACCTCATGTGATGTTTTCTACAAGAAGAGATAACAATACCAATAAAGACACTTTAAATAACGTATTAAACAACAAACAATTTGTGGTTAATATGGTCACCGAAGAACTAGTGGAACAAATGAATGCAACGGCTCAAACTGTTCCTTCAGAGGTAGACGAATTTGAATTGGTAGGGCTTACTCCTCTCCCATCCACTTTAATAAAACCCAATCGAGTTAAAGAAAGTCCCATCACTTTTGAATGTGAAATGGTACACCATTATTTTCTAGAAAACAGCAAAGCTGGTGGTGCATGTGTGGTTATCGGTAGAGTTATAATGATGCATATAGACGAAGGTGTCTTACTAGACAATTATAAAATCAATATGGAAACCTACAAACCTGTGGCTCGATTGGCAGGAACAAATTACACCAAAATTGGAGAAGTTTTTTCCATAAAAAGATTTTAATTTATGAATATGAATATTCCCCCTTCGGGGGTCAGGGGGCTAAAAATAGCAGTTATAGGTGGCGGTCCTGGTGGACTTTACTTTTCGATACTTACCAAAAAAGCAATGCCGCATTGCCAAATAGATATTTATGAGCGTAATAAACCCGATGATAGTTTTGGTTTTGGAGTAGTATTCTCCGATGAAACCTTGGGCGAATTTCTGAAAAGAGATATGCAATCGTATGAGTTAATCCGTTCCAAATTTGCGTATTGGGACGATATTATTATTGCACGAGATGGAGAAACGGTAAACATTGCAGGAAATGGATTTTGTGGTTGCTCTCGAAAAACATTGCTTCAATTATTACAGCAACGTTGCTTGGAAGAAGGTGTTACTTTGCATTTTGAACAAAATGTTGAAGATTTAAGTCAATATAAAGATGCTGATATTATTATAGCATCCGACGGAATCAGTAGTAGTATCAGAACCCAATATCAAAAAGAATTTGGGACTAAAATAGCATTAAAAAAGAATCGTTTTGTATGGTTAGGCTCCACAAAACCTTTGGATGCCTTTACCTATTTTTTCAGAACTACAGAATTTGGAACCATCGTAGCGCATTCCTACCAATATCAAGAAGGGATGAGTACATGGATTTTTGAATGTTCGGATGCAACTTGGCAAAAATTCAATTTTGAAGTCACCAATGAAGAAGATACCATCGTTAAAATTTCAGAAATTTTCAAGGAAGAGTTGGACGGACATCCATTGATAACCAACAAATCGCATTGGCGACAGTTTCCACATGTAACAAATGAGAACTGGTATCATGAAAATATTGTACTTCTTGGAGATGCTAAAGCTACAGCCCACTACTCTATCGGCTCAGGAACCAAATTAGCTATGGATTGCGCCATTGGTTTATCGGATGCCCTGATTGCTAATCCAAACGATGTTCAAGCAGCGTTCCAACACTACGAAAAAACCAGAAGAAACACAGTGGAGATGATTCAATATGCGGCCTTAGTGTCGTTGGACTGGTTTGAAAATATGGATCGAAATATACAACATCCCTTTTATCAATTTGCTTTTGGCTGTATGACCCGTTCCAAAAAAGTAACGTTTGAAAACTTACGATTGCGAGACACTTCCTTTACCGATAAAGTATTGGAAGAGTTTCATACCAACCTAAAACCTATAATCAAAAACCAAAAACCTATTCCCGCTGCTTTTACTCCTTTCAAATTAAGAAATGTAGAATTACAAAACCGAATCGTAATGGCTTCCATGGGGCAATATTCGGCAGAGAATGGTATTGTAAACGATTGGCATTTTCAACATTATACATCAAGAGCTGTTGGTGGTGTGGGATTGATTTTAACCGAAATGACTGCTATTTCAGATACTGGCCGTATTACTTTAGGTTGTACTGGTATTTACACTGAAGAACAACTAGTTGCATGGAAGAAAATTACTGATTTTATTCATCAAAATACGCAAACCAAAATCGGAATTCAACTAGGTCATTCTGGAAGAAAAGGTGCTACTAAAATACCTTGGGAAGATGCTTTTTATGGAACTTCTTGGGAGTTACTTTCGGCTTCTTCTATACCATTTAATGAGAACTCGGCAACACCCAAAGCAATGACTGTTGCCGATTTGGATTTGATTACTTCCCAATTTGTTCAAGCCACCAAAAATGCCAATGAAGCAGGATTTGATTTAATCGAATTGCAAGCTCATCATGGCTTTTTATTAGCTTCATTTTTATCGCCATTAACCAATATAAGAACCGATGAATTTGGAGGAAGTATTCAAAATCGATTACAATTTCCGTTACGAGTCTTCAAAGAAATGCGAGCAGTATTTCCAAAAGAAAAACCGATGTCGGTTAGAATATCAGCTACCGATTGGGCTGAAAACGGAATTTCAGAAGAAGATGTAATCGAAATTACAACTGCATTTAAAAACGCTGGTGCCGATATTATCAATGTTTCCACGGGAAATACGGTTGCTCATCAAAAACCTGTAACGGGTAGAATGTGGCAAACGCCTTTTGCAGATGCCGTTCGAAACACGGTGCATATTCCAACCATTACAGCAGGTTATATTCAAGATATCGATCAAATCAACACCATTATTTTAAACGGAAGAGCCGATTTAGTTGCTTTAGGACGACCTCTGTTGCTAGACGCCAATTTTGTGAGAAATGCCCAAGCCTTCGAGCAATTTGAACCAACAGATATTCCCAATCCATACAAAGCTGGAATATCACATTTATATCCATTGAAAGCCGCTGAAAGAAAGCAGTTGGAAGGAATGAAAAAGGCGTTAAAACCAAAAAGTAATAAGAAATAATTACGATTTAGATTTCGAATTATGAAACACTACGAAGATAATTTTGCTCATAATAGCTTGCCTAGTGTAGCATTGCTACCTGAATACAGTTTCACCAACCTTCCTCAATTTCAATATCCTGAAATGTTAAATTGCGTAGAACGCTTATTAGATAATCATATCAAAGAAGGTCATGGAAATAATCCATGTATTCGAACCTTTGAAACCTCTTGGACCTATCAAGATTTATTTGAAAAAGCCAATCAAATTGCCCATGTTTTAATCGATGATTTGGGTTTAGGATCAGGAAACCGTGTATTGATTCGTTCGGCTAATAATCCGATGATGGTGGCATGTTGGTTTGCCATTTTAAAAGCAGGCGGAATTGTAGTAGCTACCATGCCTTTATTGCGATCTAAAGAATTAACTACGATAATCGATTGTGCTGAGATTTCGCATTGCTTTTGCGATAAAGAACTCGAAGAAGAATTGCATATAGTAAAATCCGATTTTCTAAAGCAAACTTGTTTTTACGGTAATTCGCAATTAGAGGAATTGATGCAATCGAAACCTAAAACGTTTAGTAATTATAACAGTAAATCCGATAGTTTAGCTTTAATTGGTTTTACATCGGGAACAACGGGTTTGCCTAAAATGACCTCGCATTTTCACAAAGACATTTTAAATATTTGCGAATGTTTTCCGCCTTATTCATTACAACCTACAGTAAATGATATTTTTACGGGAAGTCCACCACTAGGATTCACTTTTGGTTTAGGCGGATTAATTTTGTTTCCAATGTATTTTGGAGCTTCCACCTTTTTAATTGAAAAACCTAGTCCCGATTTGTTATTAAAAGCAATTCAGGAATATAAAATTACCATTTGCTTTACAGCACCCACTGCATGGCGCGTCATCACTACTAAAGTAAAAGATTTTGACATTTCTAGCTTACGCAAATGTGTCTCTGCTGGAGAAACTTTGCCTTTAAAAGTTTGGCAAGATTGGTTTGATGCTACCGGTTTAAAAATTATTGACGGAATTGGTTCCACTGAAATCCTCCATATTTTTATTTCTTCCAACGAGGAAAACATGAAACCCGGAGCTACAGGTGTTCCTATAACTGGATATGAAGCAAAAATAATTGATGCTGAAGGAAATGAAGTTCCAGCAAACCAACCGGGACGATTGGCGGTACGAGGGATTACAGGTTGTAAATACTTAAACCGAGAAGACAAGCAGAGAGAATATGTAGAAAACGGTTGGAATATTACGGGCGATATTTTCCAGAAAGATGAAGAAGGTTATCTTTGGTTTGTGTCTCGTGGCGATGATATGATGATTTCTTCGGGCTATAATATTGGTGCCGTTGAAGTAGAAAGCGTACTATTAACCCATGAAGACATTCAGGAATGTGCCGTAGTTTGTGTACCCGATGAGGAACGAGGTATGTTAGTTTGTGCTCATATTGTTCTTAAAGATCAAAATAAAGCAACAGATGCCATGAAGAATCGTATTCAGCATTGGTTCAAAGAAGTAGCTGCTCCCTATAAATACCCAAGAGTGATTCATTTTACCGAAGACTTACCCAAAACAGAAACAGGAAAAATACAACGATTTAAATTAAAACAATGAGAAAAGCATTTTTAGTATTCAGCATTACTATCTTATCCATAACAGCAATTTTATGTTATGTGAATTGGAAGTTTAGTTTTTTGCTTTTCATCTTTATCCCTTTAATAATTATGGGATTGTATGACATGTTCCAATCCCAGCATACCATCAGAAGAAATTTTCCACTTTTGGGAAGAATGCGTTATTTATTGGAAGCCATCGGTCCTGAGATGCGACAGTATTTTATTGAAACCGATACCGATGGAAAACCATTAGATCGGAAGAGCACACGTCTGAACTCCAGTCACATTCAGAAATCTC
>CAZSZH010000056.1:0-17357 GCA_964610785.1 uncultured Flavobacterium sp.
AACAACGTCTGTTGTCTCGTTTTAAATGGGGATTATCTGCCGAATTACATCAACCTGACTATGAAACTAGAGTTTCGATCTTAAAGAATATTTTATATCGAGATGGTGTTGAAATGCCAAACGAAATTATAGAATATGTTGCACAAAATATAAAATCAAATGTTCGTGAATTAGAAGGTGCAATTATCTCATTAATCGCTCAATCTTCGTTTAACAAAAAAGAAGTTACCCTTGATTTAGCAAAAAGTATTGTAGAGAAATTTGTTAAAAATGTCAAACGAGAAATATCAATTGATTATATCCAAAAAGTAGTTTCAGACTATTTCCAATTAGACTTAGACACTTTACAATCGAAAACTAGAAAGCGTCATGTGGTTCAAGCAAGACAATTGGCAATGTTTTTTGCAAAAAAATTCACAAAGGCATCGTTAGCAAATATTGGGTCACAAATTGGAGATCGGGACCATGCAACAGTTTTACATGCTTGTAAAACTGTTGATAACTTGGTATCTACCGACAAGCAATTCAAGAAATTTGTTGATGATATTCACAAAAAATTATCTCTTTAATTAGCAGTATTGTCTACTTTTGTAAATAAAAGTAAAAACTAGAACTTAATCATCTTATGCCAATTAAAATTTTAATGGTATGCTTGGGTAATATTTGCCGTTCCCCGCTGGCAGAAGGACTGTTGACTTCCAAACTACCTAAAGAAAAGTTTTTAGTAGATTCTGCTGGAACAGGTGAGTGGCACATTGGTAAACAACCCGACGAACGCTCTATCGCTACAGCAAGAAAACACGGCATTGATATTTCAAAACAAAAAGAAACAGACTTCAGTGTTAAACTATTTGATGAATTTGATTATATCTATGTAATGGATAATTCCAATTATAATGATGTGATTTTTCTCGCTAAAACCAACGAACATAAAGCAAAAGTAAAATTAATACTTGATGAACTTTTTCCAGGTGATAACGTTGATGTTCCCGATCCATATTACGGATTACAAAACGGATTTGACATGGTATATGAAATGTTGGATGAAGCGACCGATATCATAGCAAAAAAATTAATAGCTAAAAATTCGTAATGAATTCAATTCCAATAAATAAAGGCAAATTATACCTTATCCCAATAACTTTGGGAGAAATCAACCCAAACGAAGTGTTACCACAAACGGTAAAAAGAGCTGTTGAACTTATTGATTGCTACATTGTAGAAAACGAAAAAACTGCTCGTAAATTCATTAAGAGTATTGTTCCAGAAAAAGTGCAAGCTACTTTGATATTGACTACTTTAAATAAACATACCGAAATTAACGACCATATCAAAATGATACAACCTTGTCTTGAAGGTATTAACGTTGGTGTGATGAGTGAAGCCGGTTGTCCTGGTGTAGCAGACCCCGGCGCTGCAATTGTAAAATTAGCACATGAAAAAGGAATTCAAGTCGTGCCATTAGTTGGTCCTTCTTCAATTCTTTTAGCAATGATGGGGTCTGGAATGAATGGACAAAGTTTTGCTTTTAACGGATATTTGCCAATTGATAAATCAGAAAAAAAATCAGCGTTAAAGCATTTCGAAAAACTTTCAAGCGACAAAAATCAATCGCAACTTTTTATTGAAACACCTTATAGAAATAATAAATTGATTGAAGATTTATTACAAACATTACACCCAAGTACTCATTTATGTATAGCTGCAGACCTTACGCTTCCCTCAGAATTTATTAAAACAATGCGTGTTGCCGATTGGAAAAAAGCCAAAATTGACTTAAACAATAGACCCACTATTTTTATAATTCACAGAATGTAACAATTTCTCTAATATACTTTAGCAGTGCTATCTGCAATAATATTTTGAGTTTCGTAACCAGCAAACTGTTTCAAATAACTTTTTATTGAAGTTCCGTAACCATCATGACATTTCTTTTTACCGTTAGATTCTAAATACTTTCTAACAGAACCAGAACCTCCTAAATGAGCTGCCGCTAAAATACCCGATTCAGTAATTTTAACTCCATCTACTATTTTACCTTTATAAACTTCAATTATATCCTGAAGTTTGGATTTATTAATTTTCACCAAAGCAATAAAAGCTTTTTCTTGTAATAAAGGATTGTTTAAAAATTCAGAATTATTTTGAATTCCAAGAGTTCGTAGCGCCGAGGTTCCAAATTGATATTTGCCCATATAGCCAAGAGTATTGACTAATTTATATTGCCCTTGTGATTCTTTTATGCCAATAGCTTCCGAAAATCCAACAAAGTGTTTACCAACAAAAGGAGAAAATTGATTTAGGTAATCAGATGATTTTAATGAAGGAAATTGATACCCAAATTCCTCTTTTTCGCTAACAAGAAGTTCTTTCTTATTTAGTGTATTTACCGATTTAAACGCAGTGCTTATAAATACAACTACAACAAAGATTCCTATGTAAAACGACCATTTATTTATCATGAAAATTAGTTTCCAAGCGCTGTCACCATCTTGATATTAACGGTGCAAATATACTACTTTTTTTTAAATAAAATTGATTTTCAATTACTTATGAATTTTAGAAGTATAGATAATGAAATCGAAAACTCTTAACGTTAGTGATTTCAATGGTTGGAGCAGGAATTTTAATCGAATTAAAAACAGAGAAAATCGTCTTTAGAAGATGTGATTTTGTTTGAATTTTAGTTAAATCGGCATCCAAACTTAAATAAAATTGTCTCGTTCTGTTGTATTTTGGATATAAATCAGAATCTTTAAAATTTTCGGTACCCGATATCATTCCATCACCACCATAACCAATAGCAATATTTAACCAAATTGGTATTTTGGAACGTTTGAAAAAAGAATGTAAGTTAGCAGAAAGCCAATATGTTTGTCCATTGTAATCTTTAAGAATTTGCTGCGCAAAAGAACTGCCTAAAACCTGGGGACGATCTGCTGAAAAGGAAGTAGTATGAAACGAAAACTTTGGTACAATGCGTTGCTCTTTCCATAGCAATTCTTGAGAAATAGAAAGAGATGTCCCAGTAGCATTAGCAGCCATATCTCCCCATGAAAATCCCCATTGAGAAGAATAACCATCAAATACCTCTACAGTTGTCATAAAAGCAAGTCCTAACGTTGAACCATATAGTACTTGACTTTTTTTAGTGCAACCACTCCATTGTAAAGCATTCGCACCAAAAGTACCAAGGTGATAAGCAGAAAATAAATGGCCTACTTTGTCCATCTGTAACCACTCTTGATTATCGTTAATAGAATGTAAATTGGAATGTGGATAATCTGCATACCAAAGTTGATTGAGTCCAATTAACGCAATTGAAGAGACAGCTGCTTCTGAAACAACCAATGTATTTCGTCTTGATTTATTTAGAGAATCGGCAGGTTTAAAAAAAGAATCAACAGAACTTTGTGAAAATCCAAAAATAGATTTAAACACGATAAGAACTGCTAGTATGAGTTTAGAATTATTCAATAATTACCTTTTCGTTCCTGTACTATTCAACCAAGCTGCATACTTTTTAGCATTTATTTGATGTTGTTCAAAAGTGGTTGCAAATTCATGATATCCAAACTTTTCTACACTAGCACAAAAATAAATATAATCATGTTTTTCAGGATTTAAAACGGCATCAATAGCGCTAATATCAGGCTGTGCAATAGGTCCAGGAGGCAATCCTGAATTTACATAAGTATTGTAAGGAGAGTTTATTCTTAAATCACCATATAGCACTCTTTTAATAACTTTATTAAAATTATTATCTCGCAATTTCAAGGCATAAATAATAGTTGGATCTCCTTGTAGTGGCATGCCCAATTTTAATCTATTCAGATAGGCTCCAGCCACTCTTGGACGTTCGTCTAGTTTTACAGATTCTTTGTGAACAATAGACGCCAATGTAATTACTTGTTCTGGAGTCATTCCAAGTTTTGCTGCTTTTACCAATCGGTCTTTGTTCCAAAATTTTCGATATTCGTCGAGCATTTTATCTCGAAATTTATCGGCAGATGTATTCCAATAAAATTGATAGGAATTAGGAATAAACATCGCGATTACATTTTCTTTGGTAAAACCATTTTTTTTAAGAAAAATACTATCACGAAACGAAGTCATTAAACTTAAGGAATCGGCTTCAATTTCGGAACCAATTCGTTGTGCTACATTTTCTAAACGTTCTTGATTATTAAAAGCAATTTTTACAGGAACATTTTTTCTTAAAGAGGCAATTAAAGCATAATTCCCCATTCCCTTTTTCAGTAGAAATCTCCCTGGTTTTACATTTTTTTCATAAGAACGTAAACTAGCCATAAGATAGAATCCGCTGGCATTTTTTATATAAGGAGTTACAATTTTTTTAACATCTTCAAACTGAGCACCCGAGGGAATTTTGATATATAATTCATTTTTAGAAAATGTAGTATTATCAGTAAAAAATTTAATATAAACAACGGTTCCAATCACTAGAAAAAGTCCTGCTATGGATGCCAAAATGATTTTTAATTTCTTTGTCAAAATAAAAAAAGATTAATGATTCGGGTTAATTAATTGAAAAACAGCTTCGTCTAGATAAGAATTATGAACAAAAATCCAATCTTTTTTGACGCCAATTTTTTGAAACCCAAAAGTAGCAAAAAGGTTTAAACTAGAAACATTATCAACTCCAATATTTGCAAATAGTTGATGTAATTGCAATTGTTGGAATGAAAAATCAATTACTAAACTCAAGGATTCTTTAGCATATCCTTTGCCTCTATTTGCCTCTTTTTGAATAACGATTCCTATTCCGGCACGATTATTTTTTGGATCAAATTCGAATATATCAATTAATCCAATCGTTTCATTAGAATCGGTTTTACAAATTGCCAATCGCAATTGTTTAGCTTCATATATATCCTGATGCGCATTTTCAAGATACTGCCTAATAAGGAATTTACTATAAGGTGTTTGCGTATTACTAACCTCCCAAATATTTTCATCATTCTCTATGGCATAGAGAAATTCTAAATCCTCGGGTTCGAGCGCACGAAGGTATATATTGATTCCTTTTAAAGTCATAAATTTAAATTACGAATTATGAAATAATCTCAGTCATATAACAACCAATAAAAACATTATCCCAATTGGTAAAATTATATTAGGTTATAATTGAACTAAATTTTGTACAATCGTCTTGATTTGAAAACTCTTTTTTATCAGACTTATATTTTGAATATAAAAAGCCCATAAAAACTAACAACAGTAAAATCAAAGTTGATAAATCTGGGTTTCCCAGTTCTTAAATTTCAATAATTCCTTCAAATACAAAAGCTGCTGCTCCTTCTAAAAATACATTTTCATATCCTTCGTTAGTTTTCTCAAATGAAACTTTAAGCTTTCCACCCTCAACATCAATATCAACAGTGGTCGCATTCGTTTTCAGAATAGCGTGCATGGCAATTGCAGTTGCCGTTGCACCGGTACCACACGATAATGTTTCACCTTCAACTCCACGTTCATAGGTTCGCAATCGGAAATGATTTTCTGAAATCTGATTTACAAAATTCACATTACTTCCTTCTTTTCCATACAAATTAGAATAACGAATCTCGGAACCTTTAGTTTTCACATCATAATTTTCAATATCATGTACCAAAGTAACATGATGCGGTGAGCCAGTATTTAGAAAAATATAGTCTTTTTCAATTTTTACGTCGTCAACATCTTTCATTTGAAGCGATACAATTCCATTTTCTAAAATCGCAGCATGATGCAAGCCATCCGTTGCAATAAAGCTGGTTTTATCTTGAATTAAATTGAGACTTTTAGCAAAAGCCACCAAACATCGCCCGCCATTGCCGCACATAGAACTTTCATTTCCATCAGAATTATAATACACCATTCTAAAATCGGTTTCTACATCATTTTCAAGTAAAATTAAACCGTCAGCTCCGATTCCGAATCTTCGGTCGCATAATTTTTCAATGACTTGAATGTTATCTTTTGGAAAAAAATTATGACGGTTATCAATCATTACAAAGTCATTTCCTGTTCCTTGATATTTATGAAATTTTAAAAGCATTTTTATTTGAATAGATTCACAAAGTTACAAATATTAATGATAGTTTATCTAGGATTTTTGTACCCATAAAAATTCTCCATATCACAAATTTTCAAACTTTCTTTTGAGTTTAATTTCCTTTACTTGACCTCTTGATTTAGAGTGTTCCGTTAAGATTTCGTTTGTTTTTAAAATTTTAAAACGTCATTAAACGAACATCTAATCGTTAAAGTTATGTTAAAATTACTAAAAACATCCTTTGAGCTAATTGCCATCTGTTATAAGTATTGAAAATAGAAATTATGACTATAAAAGTAAGAGAAACGAAATTAAAAGGTAATCAAGTGAGTGTAATGCTTGATATTCACCGAAATGGTAAGAGAATCCAAAAAAGTACTAAAATTAAGTATTGTCTTTACCCGAAAACTGCTCTGGAAAGACAAGAAAAACAAGAAAAACAAGAAATCATCCGAAAAATGATTTCAAATTTAGAAAGCGATGCTATCTATGAAGATAATTTTCTTGAAAAAAGGCATCAACTGAATAAAAACTTTTTTGAATACTGTCAAGAATTCATTGATTCTAGACCACCTCATCAAGTTGAAGCATACGATTCAGCTGTAAAACAACTAAAGAAATTTGTAAAAAAAGATAAATTAGCTTGTTGCGAGATTGACGAAAAATTTCTCATCCAATTTAGAAATTATTTAGACACCCAGCTGAATGGCATTACTCCTTATGGCTATTTTGAAAAACTAAAAAAAATAATTAAGGAGGCAACATACAGTAAATATTTTTTAAAAAATCCAACTGAAAGGATAAGAAACTCAAAAGGAAAAACAAAGGAAAAAGAAACGCTTACTGCTGAAGATATTAAGCTTTTGAATAATACAAAATGGGCAAGACCTGAAATTAAAGATGCCTTTGTATTTAGCTATTTAACAGGATTAAGATTTAGTGATGTTTCTAGATTAAAATGGGAAAATATTAAAGATGGACAACTTGATATTATTCAGAAAAAGACACAAGAAAGATTAATTTTAAATTTACATGAAGACATTGTTCAATTGATTGGAAATCCCAAAAAGAAAGATGATTTAATTTTTAAACTTCCTCCATATCCTTGTTGTTTAAGCAATCTAAAAAGATTGGTAAAAAAGGCAGGGATTGAAAAATATATTACATGGCATTGTTCAAGGCATTCATTTGCAACAGCTCTTGTACTTAAAAACGAAAATTTAATGGTTGTTTCTGTACTTCTAGGACATAAAAGCTTATCAGAAACTCAAAAATATATAAGAGTTGGCGAAATGTCAAAACAAAATGCGATAAATAATCTCCCATCAATCTATTACTAAATCAAAATGAAAAAGACATCTGTATTAGAAGTAATGACTGAAATTAGAGATTTGCTTTTACTTCAAAAAGATATTTTTACTATAAGTGAGGTTTGTAGTTACACAGGTTTTGAAAAATCATATATCTATAAACTAACAAGTTTGAGAAAAATTCCACACTATAAAAGTCCTGGAGGTAAAAATATATTCTTTAAAAAAAGTGAAATTAATGACTGGCTTACTCAAATTAAAATAAAAACAATTGATGAAATCAACTTTGAAGCTAATAAGTCATCTTCTTTTTTGAAATCAAAAAAGTAAAATTTATTTCCTAAAAAAGAAATCATTTTTTTTGAATAGGATATTTCAAATGATATTATAATAATCTTGGTAGATTTTATATAAAAAGCGTATTAAATATCTAAAAAGAGAAATAAAGAAACCCTTTTAGGAGCTGAAATCAAAAACCGAAAAATGATAGATACTATAAAAATAAGGCTATTGCCTGAAACATCTGAATTTATGTGGGATATTAACAAACTAAAATCAAGACTTCAACCTGTTGAAAAAAAAGAGTGGAATGAGACAACTCCTTTAGGACGCATAAAAAATATAATTGTGCGTTGGGATAGAAAAGAAATAAAGATTGAAGGTAGTTTGGCTAAATATTATAATGGTAATAATGTAGATAATTTTGATTGGATACATGTTAAACCAGCTATCAAACTTTTATCATATGAATTAGACTTGCCATTAGAAAAAGGCATAATAAGCAGAATAGATGTTGGAGTAAATATTGAATTAGATAAAAATGTAACCGACTATTTTCCTGAAATCTTCTTTTTGGAATATTATCAACGAATTGCAAGAAATAACACCACACTTCGCTTTGAAAATAATTCTGACAAATACAATCTACTCTTTTATGATAAATTAATTGAAAATAAAAAAAGGAATAAGAAAAAATTAATAAAAGATATTGATTTAGGTTTTATTACAGATGCTGAAAATCTTATGAGAATTGAACTTCAAATTCAAGAAAAAGTTTCTAAAATATTAAAAATTAAAGATGTAAGGGTTTCTTGTTTATTTCAACCTGATTTTTGTAGATTATTAATGAGAAACTGGATTGATTTATATCAAAACATTTATAAAAAATCCGTTCTTTCATATCCTAAAAGTTTAAAAGGAAATGCAGATTTTGAAAAATTCTTGAAAAGATATTTTGTTCAAGATTTTGGATGGGAAAGACTTGATTATTTAATGAAAAAAGCTGTAAAACAAGGTAGCTTAACAGCAAGTGATAAATCTAAAAAACTAAAACAGTTTAGAGTTGCTATGCTTGATAATTCAAGTTTTGAATTTCAAGAACACACTCTTGAACTCAATCATAAAGTCAAGGTAATGTACGTTGAAGCATTAAAACAGATTTATAGAATAAATTGATTTTTCTGTTGAAAATAAGAGTCAAGTAGATTGTTGTTGTGTTATCTGATTAATTTTTAGAAATAACACCAGATAATTGAAAAAAAATGTCAAATTTCTGATTTTAAATATCTTCAGGAAAAGGTAAGTCTGGGAAAAAGTCTTTAATTGAACAGTTGAATTCAACCGCAAGTAAATTGAGATGATTAAGATTATATTTTGATGAATTATTTGGACTTTCTATTTGACCTATAAAACCTCTTGTAGTCTGTAAAAATGAAGCAATATCATCTTGAGAATAACCCTTATTAGTTCGGATTTCCTTAATTCTGTCTATCACAAATTGCTCTATTTTTGTTTTTCTTTTCATTAGTTATAACTAACTATGTAAAAGTGAAATATTTGATTTATTTTTGTGCATAGCTATAACTATGAATATTAAAAAAATGAAAAAAATTATTTACTTACACTTCCTATTGTTTACTTTAATAATCAATGGGCAAACATCAAATGTTGAAAAATTGGAAAACTGGATATTTCCTAAAGAAAGTAACTACAACTGGTATAGAACAAAAAACTTTGATGGAAAAAAAATTACTACATCCACTTTAAAAATCTCATACTATAAAATTTCTGATAATCAAGTTGGCACATCTGAAAAGTTTATATTTAAAGGAGATGAAACACTTGAAGAATTTAAACTTTTTGAGATTGATACAAATGAAATTAAGTTGTTAAAAATTCAAGAAGCAGTTGTAGTCGGAAATGATAAAAAATCAATTGTAAATTTTGATAAAAACAACACCTTTTGGAAACTTCCTATGGAAAAAACTATTATGAAATGGAATTATACTGGAAATGGTGGTACTTTTTATAAGTGTAAATCTTATTGGAAAATTGGAGAAAAAAATGAAAAATATTTAATTGTTGAAAAAGAAGTTTTTGAAGCTGAAGATGTTGAATTTAGTAGAGAAAAAGAAATAGAGTGGTTTAAGAAAAATAAAGGACTTTATAAATATGAATTATTGGAATCAAGAAGTAATGAATTATTGGAATCATATACAAGTCAAGAAAGTGGATTTGATACAAACATTGAAAAAGATAGCTTTCCTTTTGAAAATAAACAACATTTAACTAATAAAACACCTATAAAAACTGATAATTTAAATACAGAAAAAAAAATTGAATATCAAGATGGCACAATACCTAAAGAATATAAAATTAAAATTTTAGTTGACCGTGGACTCCCATATCTTGTTAAGGACACCATTATTGTTAAAAACAAGAATGGAATTATTAACATTCCTGAACCGAAGCTTAATAAATCTGAAAAAGCTATATTTTATAATGGTAAAGAAGTTTACATTGATGGATATATAGAAGATGCTAAAATCATTGCCATTAATTACTTTAAGTCTCCCTATTCTACGAAGCAAGAGGTATATTACTCTGATGGTGAGGGGAATTTTAAAATAGTTAAAAATTCAGGATTATTTCTTGAAGAAGATGGAACAATAAACACTAATGTTTCGACTAGCGAATGGGTGATGAAAGATATTAAAAAAGATAGTGATTTATTTTTTGAACTTTCAAAGGAAGACAAACTAAAGAAACAAGGAATATATTTAATAAAAGATAGAGTAAGTGAGGAAAACATTAAAACTCATCAAATACTTCAAATAAAATTTAATAATCAAGAATAAAAATATAAGTCTTAATTGCTAAATTAGTATTATGAAAATAAAGTTAAATTTAATTATTTGTTGTTCTTTAATCTTACTACTTTTTGGGTGCCAATCAGATAAATTGAATAGAAATCAAGTTGAAAATCAATTGAAAGAATATTTGAAATCATCTTTGAATATGAGTAATTCTATTACTATATATGGAGTTGTAAGAAAAAGTAAAATTGATGATAATAGACAATATAAAGAAGAGTTTTCTATTATAAAACCCTATCTTGATGTCGGTTTAGTCAAACAGGAAAAGGAGGAATACCGCCCTGAAACAAGAAAAACATGGATTACATACATACTTACTGAAAAAGGAAAATCTTTTTTAATCAGTAATGAAAATAGAAATGAGGGTAATTATCCCATATTTAAAGTTAAATGTTTTGATATTGAATTTGGAGAGATAAATGGAATTCAAGAAATTAATGCTAATCAATGTGTTGTTGAATTTTCTATAAAAAAAGTGAATATAACACCTTTCGGATTATTACAGATAAATCAAGATAGTAAAGTAAATCTTAAAGCATTTTACACTAAATATGATGATGATTGGAGATTAATGAATGTAATTCCAAATTAACTAAAGGTTTATATGGTAAAAATTAATCAAACGAAAATAAAGAAAAGAAAAATTTTAGAAATTAAAAATATATTTAGAAATTCGTTTATACAAGGTCGTGTAAAGATTTTTTTGAAATTCGTTTGAAATTCGTTTGTTTTTTTTAAACATAAACTTCTCGTCTATTGAATTTACAAGGGGTTTTTTGAAGGATTAAGAAATATTAATGATACGTTAAAGATTGTTAAACGAGCGTTAAAGCATTTTTTTGAAATTAAAAAAGCGCTAATTTTACTTTCAAATAGTTAAATCATAAAAGACATGAAACGATATTCGAGTTTATTTTTAGTAGCATTATTAAGTGGTGCCACTACACTTGGTGGTTACAAATTATTTATTGAAAAAGGAATCGGTAGAAATTCCATCATCTCGACTGCGAGCGAAAATTACGGCAGAACCGTTGGAATGATCGGTGAGACAATGGATTTTACTGCAGCAGCCGACAAATCAGTACATACTGTAGTTCACGTTAAAAATGTGTCTGTGAGAACGGTTTATAATCCAATCATGCAATTTTTTTATGGGTCGAATGGAGGGTCGCAGCAACAAGAGCAAATAGGAACGGGCTCGGGTGTTATCATTTCAGAGGATGGTTATATCGTAACAAATAATCATGTTGTTAAAGATGCCACCGATTTGGAAGTAACGTTGAACAATAAAAAGGTGTATAAAGCAAAACTGATTGGTACCGACTCAAAAATGGATATTGCTTTATTGAAAATAAATGCTGATGAAAAATTACCTTACTCTACTTTTGCAGACTCCGATCAGGTAAAAGTTGGCGAATGGGTTCTAGCAGTTGGAAATCCATATAATTTAACCTCTACCGTTACTGCGGGAATTGTTTCGGCAAAGGCAAGAAATCTTGATACGAACGGAATTCAATCGTTTATTCAAACGGATGCTGCTGTAAATCCGGGTAATTCTGGAGGTGCTTTGGTTAATACTCATGGAGAATTAATCGGAATCAATACAATGATTTCTTCTCCAACCGGAAGTTATGCAGGGTATTCATTTGCTATTCCCTCAAATATTACCCGAAAAATTATTGAAGATATTATGGAATTTGGCAACGTACAACGAGGTGTATTGGGCGTTGCGGGGAGTGAATTGAATGGACCTACTTCTAAAGAGCTAGGGTTAACAGAAACACAAGGCTACTATATTTCAAAAGTTATAAAAAATTCGGGTGCTGAAAAAGCAGGATTAAAAAAAGGAGATGTAATTGTTAAGTTAGACAATCAACCTATTTCTACTTATCCGGAACTAACAGGATATATAAGTACGAAACGTCCAAATGACAAAGTGCAAGTAACCGTTATTCGTGATGGGAAAAAGCAAGTAATTCCAGTTACTTTGGTAAAAAACGACATCATAAACACCGATTTTAAAGGATTAGAATTAGAAAATATTGATGGTTCCGATAAAAAAAGATTTAAAATAGATTATGGTGTAAAGATCAAAGAAGTTAACAACGATCGATTAAAACCGTATCAAAATGATTTAAAGGGAAGTATCATTTTAACGATTGATGGAACCAAAGCAACTGATGTTGAAGCAGTTTCAAAATTAGCCAGCGATAAAGATGAAAATCAAGGAATAAGTATTGAAATGATAAATAAAATGGGACAAATTATTCGAATTATCATCTAGTATTCTATCCGTGTATCTTTATAAACCACCAACTATAAAGTTGGTGGTTTATTTGTAAAAAAAAGTACAAAATATTTCACGAAAACGTTATAGTTAATTACTTTTGCACCGAAGTACAATTTTAACAACACAAACTAAATCTTTTTTTTCTATGATTAACAACACCTTATACGAAAAAGAACTTGCTTTTCAAGCTGATAGGCGAAAAGCTGGCGTAGAATTTATAAAAATCATTAGTGATTTATGGTATGATAAATCTATTGAATTAGTGTTTTTTAGAAATCAATTAATTGACAGAAACGTCAGTGACATCATGAACTTGCACGAGTATGCCGGAGAATTTGTTCAAAAGCCTATAAATGTCTTCGATTCTGTTGAAATTGCTAGAGCTATTTTAAATTTAGATTTACCACCTGCCCGTGTTGATATTGGAAAGTTAACTTATGAATACCACTTGGAAGACAACAAATACAATGATGCAAGAGCTTTTGTTATCGATAAATTGAAAGAAGCAAAAAATTCTGAAGAAATCAAACCAAAAGATGTGATACTTTATGGTTTTGGAAGAATTGGTCGTCTTTTAGCTCGTGAAATGATGAGTAAAATAGGAAAAGGACAACAACTTCGATTAAGAGCCATAGTTACTCGTGATAAAAATGATGCCGTATCGCTTGAAAAAAGAGCTTCTCTTTTGCGTTATGATTCTGTTCACGGGGATTTCGAAGGTTCTGTTACTGCAGATGCAGAAAATAATGCTTTGATTATTAATGGAACAACAGTTCACATTATTACAGCGAATTCTCCCGAAGAAATAGATTATACAACATTTGGAATTGAAGATGCTTTAGTGATCGATAATACGGGAGCATTTACAACAGAAGAAGCATTAAAAAGACATTTAACTTCCAAAGGCGTTGACAAAGTATTGTTGACCGCACCAGGCAAAGGAGTTCCCAACATTGTTTATGGTGTAAATCACAATGATTACCATCCCGACGAAGTTAGTATTTTTTCTGCTGCTTCTTGCACCACGAATGCTATTACTCCTATTTTAAAAGCTGTTGAAGATACCCTTGGTGTTGTAAAAGGACATTTAGAAACGATTCATGCCTATACCAACGACCAAAATTTGGTCGATAATATGCATAAAAAATACCGTCGTGGAAGAGCAGCTGCACTAAACATGGTAATTACCGAAACGGGAGCGGGCAGTGCTGTGGCTAAAGCGTTACCGAGTTTAGCTGGTAAATTAACCTCAAATGCTATTCGCGTGCCAGTTCCAAATGGTTCATTAGTGGTATTAAATTTAGAAGTTGACAAAATAACTTCAGTAGAAGAAGTGAACAACATCATGAAACATTACGCACTAGAGGGTGAACTAGTAGAACAAATAAAATATTCACTAAACAATGAATTAGTTTCTTCTGACATTGTAGGAACATCTGCACCATCAATTTATGATAGCAACGCAACAATTGTATCTGGAGATGGTAAAAATATTGTCTTATATGTTTGGTATGACAACGAATATGGCTACAGTCATCAAGTAATTCGATTAGCAAAATACATAGCTAAAGTAAGAAGGTATACCTATTACTAGCAGTTATCAACCTAATAAAACAAAATCCGCTTAATTCTTTAGTAAAGAATTAAGTGGATTTTTTTATGTTTAGCGTAATATTTTTTTATTTTTATATTCTAATAATTTTAAATAATCATTTTTTTTTTTGATACATGAAAAAAACAACAATTTTATTATTCTTGATTATTTTTCAGTTTGTTTCATCCCAAGAAAACAAAGAGAAAAATAATAGTATTACGACCTACAAATATGGTCATAATGGAATGGAATATATAGTTACTTTCAATAAGGAAACTATTGTAGTTAGCACATTCAATTCTAAGAAAGACATTAAATCAGAAATTGCTCAAAAAATTTATACCTTTTACAAAAACAACAAAGAAATTAAAACTCTAAATTTATTAACCATAAATGGTGATGTTGCTAAAGTCACTGGAAAATATATAGTCATAAAAAAAGGAAAATTGATAGCAGTTAATTTTTATTATAAAAAAATAGAATGGAATAACGGACTCATAGAATTTTACAAAAAAAATATTGGTTAATCTTAAAATATCAATCTAAACTAGTACGTTTTTTACACATAAAAATATTTAAAATGTAAGATTTATTCTCTATAAAAAATAAATTTAATGCATTTAATCGATTTTATTTGCGTTTTAATCTTTTATCATTTAATATTACATAGCGAAACAAGGATATCATTCACAATTAATAACTTCTAGATATTTTCCCAAATCTATCTATAAATTTAACCTACACTATGAGAAAAATTATTTTTATCTTATTATTTTCCAACTATTGTATACAAGCGCAAATCACAAAACGCGTTGAACAATATAGCTACGGGAGAAATGGAATTGAATTTATCACAAAAAGTGATATTGGTAAAACTGTTTTTATTAGTACATTCAATTCTAGACCAACTATCCATAATGAAGTCGCCATCAATGTATTTAATTATTTCAGAGAAAAAGCACCAAAAAATGGTGACAAGATTACTATTTTAGTAAATGATGCAACTGTTAATGGTACCTTCAAAATTAAAATAAAAGACAATCTCACTTCTTTAGAATTTTATTATGAAACTGTAGAATGGAAAGATGGTTTAACAGAAGTATATATAAATCCATGCTTTAATAATAATTCGATTACAAGTAACGACGACTAGAGCATTTTATTCTATTTAAGGTAATTATAAGTATCTTGTATTAAAAATCATTTTTTTAGAAAATCATTTCAATACCTTTAAATAAAATGTAAGATAAATACATAAATAAAACATCATTAAATACACTTTATCGATTTTATTTTTCACTTTAACTGTTTTTTAGTAATATTACCAAACAGAAAAAAGATAATCCCAAATTAATCTTTAAAACCTACTTATTATGAAAAAAATATTATTCATTGCACTAATTAGTACCTTTGCCTCTTTTGCTCAAAATTCTAAAAGAATTATAGAATATAATTATGGTAAAAATAGCGTTGAATTTACAGACAAAGATAATAACGGCGATCCTGTTATCATTCGCTCATTTAATTCTAATGCAGGAATTAAAGATGAAGTAGCTTTAAACATATTAAACTACTATAAAGAAAATGCGCTAATGGATGGAGATAAAATTGTGATACATGCGAATGGTGCTGATGTAAAGGGAACTTGTACTATTAAAAAGAAAAATAACATTACTGCTGTAGAATTTCACTACGAAACTATAGAATGGAAGAATGGTCCGACCGAAGTGTTTTTGGATTTAAATCCATCTAAACCAAATACAGCAATTACCAACAATGATGATTAGTCTATTTTTACTTTATCAGTTATACAAAAAAACGCTCCAAAAAAGGAGCGTTTAGTTTTTTGTGAAAATTAGAGATTAAGCATTCCCAGCTGCAGCTATTAAATTTAATGCTGAACCTGCTTTAAACCATCCAATTTGACTATCATTATAGGTATGATTCGCTAAAATTGACTCTACAGAACCATCTGCGTGAGTGATTTGTATAGTTAATGGTTTCCCTGCTGTAAAACTAGTCAAATCAACAAAGTTGAATGTATCATCTTCTTTGATTTTATCATAATCCGCTTCATTAGCAAAAGTTAAAGCCAACATTCCTTGTTTTTTCAAATTTGTTTCATGAATACGGGCAAAAGATTTTACTAAAACGGCTTTCACTCCCAAGAAACGAGGTTCCATGGCAGCGTGCTCACGTGATGACCCCTCTCCATAATTCTGATCTCCTACCACTATCGAAGGAACTCCAGCGGCTTTATAAGCTCTAGCCACAGCCGGAACAGCAGCATATTCACCTGTAAGTTGATTTTTAACTTTATTGGCTTCTTGATTAAATGCATTTACAGCTCCAATTAACATATTATTCGAGATATTATCTAAATGCCCGCGGAAACGTAACCAAGGTCCAGCCATAGAAATATGGTCTGTGGTGCATTTTCCAAAAGCTTTAATTAATAATTTAACTCCCATGTAATTATTACCATCCCAAGCATCAAATGGTGCTAATAATTGCAATCTGTCTGATGTTGCACTCACTAAAATTTGCACACTAGAACCATCAGCAGCTGGCGCTTGAAAACCATTATCATCAACAGCAAATCCTCTAGTTGGTAATTCATCGCCATGTGGCGCAGTAAATTTCACTGCTTCTCCTTTATCATTAAACAAAGTATCGGTTAATGGATTGAACGATAAATCCCCAGAAATTGCTAAAGCAGCTACCATTTCTGGCGAAGTAACAAAAGCATGAGTATTAGGATTTCCATCGGCACGTTTTGAGAAATTTCGATTGAATGAGTGTACAATTGTATTTTTCTCTCCTTTATCAGCTCCTTCTCTATCCCATTGCCCAATACATGGTCCGCAGGCATTGGTGAACACCTTAGTTCCCATTTTTTCAAACGTAGCAATAATTCCATCTCTTTCAATAGTATATCTTACTTGTTCAG
>CAZSZH010000057.1:0-17140 GCA_964610785.1 uncultured Flavobacterium sp.
ATTGTGCCTGCGAAGTAATACTTCCAGCAACACTTAAAACAACTAATAAAAAGTTTTTCAATTTCATAATATAGAATTTTATTTAAGATAGAGATATAACGACTAACTTAAATTTTTATTGTATTTCGTAAATCGCTGGCGCAGCTGTTTTCGTTTGAATACCAGCACCGTCACCAATAATTTTAGTTTTAACATCAGATATAGTAATCTGATCACCCTTAGTAGCTCTAGCTAAAGCAGCAGCACATTGCGCATTTACTCTATCACCATTAACCACAATTGACGCTTGTCCTGGTACTTTTAAAACGAACTGAGTTACTTGGAACTTCAAATCATATAAGAAATCAGGTAAGATAGCGGTAATTTGTGAAGACTGTAAACGTGATTTAGCACCTTTTTGACTTCCAACTGTTCCTCCAATTCCAGCTTGTGGGGCAGGAATACCTTTAATTCTGAATACTTTTTTATCAGCAACTGTTTTTCCGTCTGACATTTTCCCAGTAACATTTACTGTAACACTTTCTCCTGAAGCAGGATTTAAGTTGTAAGCACCAGGCTTTGATCCTTTAGTTAAACCGGGAGCTGAAGCAGTTACATTATTATCTCCAATACCAGCAAATGAAATAGTCATCGGGTTTGGTAAACCTCTGTACACCACGTTCATTTTGTCAGCAGAAATATTAGCAGAATTAGGACGAGGGATAACCACGTACTTACCTTCAAATTTTAATGGAACAGATTTTCCATCTTCCATGAAAGTAAACTGTCCATTAATACTTTGCTCACCGATAGAACCTGCAGTCATCGAAATAACAGCCTGTCCGTTTTCAATTTTTCCAGGACCTTGAAACGAAGTTGGTTTTGTATTTTCATCATAACGACCTAAAACTACTTTACCTTTTACAGCCTCACCTTGGAAGTAAGCACTTTTCTCTAATACAACCAAAGCAGTATAATTTTTCATAGAAGCAGCAGTTACCGCAGCTCCTCCTAATAATGCATTGTAAGTATCAAATTCAGCTTTCTTAATATCATTCTGCCAAGCAGTTAATTTAGCCAAAGAGGCAATAGCTGGAAAATGCTCGAAATGATATGATAAATATTTTTTAGTTACTCCTTCATGATCTTTTACATCAGCTGTGTTAAATCTAACTTCCAAATCTTTAATAAGTGGAGTTAATTTTGAAGCCAAAGATGGCTCACTCGATGAAGCGGCTTTCATATCTGCTACATATTTGTTAATTGCAGCAACAATTTGATTTCCTTTTGAAGAATAATTATCTCCAGCAAACCATGTTTCATCAATATGAGGCCCTTTATCCATTGCCTCGTATGGCAATTTACCAGAACTTTTATCAACTTCAACTCCAAATTTTGCATCTGCTTTTAAAGCCTCAACATAATCGTAAAATCCTTTAGATACTGTAGCAATTTTGTCTGCTGCTCTTTTCGCAGGACCATACAAACCAGCATTCTCAGTACCTTTTTGATCAATAGCTTCTAATAATTTTTTATTATTAGCAACTGAAGCGATATTAGAACTATCAAATTTTTCATTCATCAATCCAAATGCCGATAATACTTCTTTTGACATATTTAATGCCAACATTGCGATGAAAACCAAATACATCAGGTTAATCATCTTCTGTCTAGGGGTTAATTTTCCTCCTGCCATTTTTTAATTAGTTTTAATTGTTAATTTATAAAAATTTAGTTTAAAACTAATTATCCTTTATTGTTCATTGCAGAAAGCATTCCACCATATACATTATTTAATGTAGACAAGTTGGAAGTTAAAGACTGCATTTGATCTTTTAACTTTAAGTTGTTTTCAGCAACTTCATTATTAATTTGTGCATTTCTTTCAGCGCTTTGTAATTGAGATTGGTATAAACCATTTAAAGCTTCCATTTGTGCAGCAGCTTTGCTCATTTCCTCAGCATATTTCTTTTGTCCAGCCATAGCATCAACTGTTGGAGAGATAGATTTAGCAGCACCTTCAAAATTCTTAATGCTATTTCCTAAACTAGCCATCAACTCACCATCAATTTTAGCCTCTTTCAACATATTGTCTAATTTTTGAGAAAGCAATCCTTGAGCATCTTTCGGATCTTCTTTCTTTGCTTTTTCTTTAGCTTGTCCGCCTGCTAATTCAGGATAAACTAATGACCAATCTAATTCAACATCTGGAGCTTCAAATGCAGACAATGCAAAGATAAACGCCTCTGTTAATAATCCAGTAATAAGTAGTGCACTTGCCCCAGGCCAGTGTTGGATTTTAAATAACGCTCCAACGATTACAACTGCCGCACCCATACCATAGGTGAAATTCATTACTCTTTTAGGAATTAATGCCATAATAAAAAAATTTAGTTAGTTAAGTTTAATATAATTAAGTTAGTTAATATACACTATTAAAGTTTACCTGCTTTCTTGCCGGTTGTTTGAGTTCCCATATAATCTTGAACCGTTCTAAAACCAATATAACTTCTTGCGGTATCTTGATACTCAAAATCTCTTGTACCCACTTGCAAGAAATAAGAGACATCTTTCCAAGAACCACCTCTTACAACTTTACGTTTGTTTGAAGCATCTGGAACATTAGGATTCATAGTAGAAACATATTCATATGAAGAAGCATCATAGGCAGAATCTGTCCATTCTGAAACATTTCCTGACATATTATACAAATTATATCCGTTTGGTTGATATGACTTTGCTTCAACGGTGTACAAAGCTTGATCTGCTGCGTAATCCCCTCTACTAGGTTTGAAATTCGCCATAAAACATCCTCTATCATTTTTAGTATAAGGACCTCCCCAAGGATAATTTCCTGACTGAAGACCTCCCCGAGCAGCATACTCCCATTCAGCTTCTGTAGGTAAACGAAAAGAGTTAATTAAATCTCTTCCTTTTTTCTTTTTTATGTAAATATTTTTATTCAAAGTTCTCCAAGCACAAAAAGCTTTTGCTTGTTTCCAATTAACACCTACAACAGGATATTCTCCATAGGCTTGGTGCCAAAAATAATCATTATGCATTGGCTCATTGTATGAGTATGCAAAATCTTTAATCCAAACCGTTGTATCTGGATATACTTTAGTATTTTCAGTTTTTATAAACTTACTTCTCTTCCCCACTTTAGCTTTAGCAGCTGCTTGAATATCCATCCAAGAGTAGTGAAATTGTAATTTATTGACATCAATTGTTCTTAATCCATTAAAAGATTCTGCAACTGGAAGATACATGGTATCCATAACCTCTGTATAATACTCATCAGGATATTTATTAGTATCTGTAATCAATTTTACTTTTCTATTTAGTCTTCTACCTGCATATGGATCATCTGCAGTCCCAACACTGTAATAATTTTCATACATATATTTTTGGTAAGGAGTCATTTTAGCAGGATCTTGATCATTAAAAGCAAAATCCCCTATACTGCCACCACCTTTTCCGCCTTTACCTGCTCCTGGCTTAGTTCCTGTTTCATCAGCAAGTATAGCCAAACGCACTCTAATAATAGAATCTTTAACCCATTCAACAAATTGACGGTATTCACTATTCGTAATTTCAGTTTCATCCATATAGAATGATCTTACAGTGACTGTTTTTGTAGGCGCATCCTGAACATTAGCTAAATCATCATCCGATTTACCCATAATAAAAGCACCTCCTGGCACTAAAGTCATACCGAATGGTTTTTCTGGATGCCATTTTTTACCTTTTACTCCAACCAATTCGCCTTTGTCGTTAGACTTTCCACAGCTCACTAATAGAGTTAAAACAGATGCAAATGCAATGAACTTCTTCATATAAGTTTGGGTTAATTATGTATTCAATTTTTGAGGGCGTAAACCTATCTATTATTTTTTTAAAAAACAATTTTTTCTTTTGTAAAATTTCAATTTATTGGCCAAAAATACAAATTTATATCGTCTTTCAAAATGAAATTATAGATATAAGATTTTTTTAAGCAATTAATAATTTAATTTGTTTGTTTCTGGTATTAACAATCTAACATCTTATTTAATCAACCACCTTTATAATATGTTTTTCCTTTGAACTTTCCACCAGCGTTCAGGGAATTCCTGATTACAAGCAGCTAAATAATCATCATGTGTACATGGTAACAACGTATTCCTTTTTAATTTATTGTTCAGACTTGAAAAAAAAGGAATTTCTATCCACCATCGTTCTGTTTTATCACTTTTAAAAAAGACAATGTCTTCATTATCAGAAGGAACTGTGTACTTTATATAATTTTCTTTGCTGCCAAAAGGATACTCATTAGATCGGTAATGAACACCCTCGATAAAATACCAAAGTATCTGAGCTATCAAAACAGCCTCTGGTAAAGAATTATTATGGTTAAAAACACCAAACAAGGTAACTTTATCGCTGATTCCTGAATATCTAGCTAACGCACAGATTTCTTTACCATTAAAACCATTGGGTTGAAAATCTAAAAAATTTCCAGAATCTGATGATTTTACAGAAATCATATCCAAGCTTACAAAATCGGCATCACGAAAAACGGGTTCTGCTATGGCAATGTTGTTACAAACCTCACCTAATCGATAAGCATCAAAAAATAATTTATCAATCAAATCTATTTCTTCTTGCGAATTATAATAGGTTTGATATCCAACATTACTATAATTAAAAAGGTTATTGGGTTCTTCAACTACAATTTTAGTCAAATAAGACTCCGATGGAATGCTCCCCTCTTGCTTTCCAAAGTCAAATTTAGAATCAATTGTAACTAAATTAACCATTTGCTCCAAATCATCATAAGCTCTGTAAAGCGCATAGGTTACATCTTGCGAGCCCCCTATTATAATAGGGATAATCTTATGCTTTAATAATTTTGAAACTACTTTTTGTACGGCAAAATAGGTATCTTCTATTGAATTTCCCGGAAGTATATCTCCCAAATCGGCAATTGATTTGCTCCAATTCCCTGGAAAAAGACTATAAAATTGTTTTCTAACTTCTAATAAATCTGGTTCATTACTATTTTTATTACCACGATTTTCTAGGACACCAATAATAGCAATATCCATCTTTTCAATTTCTGGAAAATCATGTTCGGTATGAAACACAACTTTACTCGACAAATGTTGAGAGGATAATCGTTTAATATCAATAAGTAGATCCGTGTCTAGTGGAGCAAGAAAATCAAATTCCATAGGTTATTTCTTTTTTGCTGTTGTCTTTTTTGCTGTAACTTTCTTGGCTGCTACTTTTTTGGCAGGAGCTTTCTTTTCAATCATTTCTTGAACTTGCGCCAATGTTAATTGTGACGCATCGATATCTTTATTCAATTCAATTTTGATTTTACCTTTGATAATTTCAGATCTTCCCCAACGAGCTTTTTGAACAATAATTCCTTCTGCCGACCAATTATGTATCACTTTATCGATATCTTTTTGTTGCTTTTCTTCAATTAATTCATTAATATCTGCCTGCGATAAGTTATCAAAATTGTATTTTTTATTTACATTAATAAAGATACCATTCCATTTTAAAAATGGGCCAAAACGACCTACTCCTTTTTGAACTGGTAAATTATCATAAGTTCCAATTGGTTCATCGGCTTGGACTTTTTCATCAATCAAGCATTGCGCAATTTCTATGGTAGCATCCATGGGATCCATACCTTTTGGCAACGAAATAAATTGAGAACCAAATTTAACGTAGGGGCCAAAACGTCCATTATTCACTTCGATCGCTTCTCCTTTATATATACCCAATTGCTTTGGAAGAAGAAATAAATTCAGCACTTCTTCTAAAGTAATATTTCCAATATTTTGATCTTGACGCAAACTGGCAAATTGTTTATTCTCATCATCAGCACTACCAATTTGAGCCATAGCACCGTATTTTCCCAATCTTACAGAAACAGGTTTTCCTGACTCTGGATGTATCCCTAAAATTCGTTCTCCACTTTCTCGATCGGCATTTTTTTCAACATCAACTACATTGGGATGAAAATGCGAATAAAAATCATTCATCATTTTTGCCCAATCTACATTTCCTTCCGCAATTTCATCAAAATCTTGTTCAACTTTTGCAGTGAAATTGTAATCCAAAATTGAATTAAAGTTTTTTACTAAAAAGTCATTTACAATAATTCCAATATCTGTTGGGACTAATTTTCCTTTATCTGAACCAACATTTTCTGTTAAAACCTGCGCTTTAACTTCATTATTTTTTAAAATAATTTGACTGTATTTTCGTTCTTGCCCTTCAAAACTTCCTTTTTCAACATAAGTTCTAGCGATAATAGTAGAAATGGTTGGTGCATAAGTTGACGGACGACCAATTCCCAACTCTTCCAATTTCTTTACCAAAGAAGCCTCTGTATAACGACTAGGCGGACGAGAAAAACGTTCTGTAGCCGTAATATAATTGTTTGTCAATTTTTCATTAATTCGTAAAGCTGGCAACATTCCTTCTTGTTCCTCTTCATCATCATCATGACCTTCAAGATATACTTTTAAAAACCCTTCAAATTTGATAACTTCACCTGTTGCTGTAAAAGTTTCACTATAATTGTTGGCTTCAATTTTAACATTGGTTCGCTCCAATTCAGCATCACTCATTTGAGAGGCCAATGTTCGTTTCCAAATCAATTCATACAGCCTCGCTTGATCTCTCTCAACATTTACGGTGTGACGCGACATATCGGTAGGACGAATCGCCTCATGCGCTTCTTGTGCGCCTTTCGATTTTGTATTAAAACTTCGAGGTTTTGAAAATTCCTTGCCGTAGTAGCTTGTAATTTCTGCTTGTGCGGCAGCCATCGCTTCTTGGGAAAGATTTACGCTATCTGTTCTCATGTAAGTAATCAATCCGGCTTCATACAACCGTTGCGCAATTTGCATGGTAATTCCAACCGGCAAATACAATTTTCTGGCTGCTTCCTGTTGCAATGTAGAAGTCGTGAAAGGAGCTGCTGGTGATTTTTTGGTAGGTTTTGTTTCTAAATCGCCTACTTTATAGGTGGAACCAACATTTTTATTTAAGAAATCTTCTGCCTCTTTTTTGGTTGCAAAATTCTTTGGCAATTTGGCTTTAAAAGTTTTACCTGCTTCGTTTGTAAATTCTGCTGTAATACTGTAGGATGCATCGGCATTAAAATCTTGAATTTCACGCTCTCTTTCGACAATTAATCTCACAGAAACCGACTGAACTCGTCCTGCCGATAATCCGCCTTTAACTTTTTTCCATAATACTGGGGACAATTCATAACCCACTAATCTGTCTAAAACCCTACGAGCTTGTTGTGCGTGAACTAAATTATAATCAATTCCTCGCGGATTTTCTATTGCTTTTTGAATAGCCGATTTAGTAATTTCGTGAAAAACGATACGTTTCGTTTTCTTTGGGTCTAGTTTTAATTCTTCTGATAAATGCCAAGAAATAGCTTCTCCCTCGCGATCCTCATCGGAAGCCAACCAAACCATTTCGGCATTTTTAGCTAATCCTTTTAATTTAGAAACCAACGCCTTCTTATCAGCAGAAACCTCATATCTAGGTTTAAAACCATTGGCGACATCTACTCCTATTTCTTTCGAAGGCAAGTCGGCAATATGTCCATAACTTGACTCTACTTGATAATCGGAACCAAGAAATTTCTCAATTGTTTTTGCTTTAGCTGGTGACTCAACGATAACTAAATTCTTTGCCATTTCGGTTGTTGTTTATTCGGCAAAAGTATACGTTTTTTTTAAATTTTGAGTTTTTGATTTAATTTTTGAAGAATTACTATCTTCTAATTTGAAATTATATTCCAAGAATATTGGTGTTTTTGATGCATCAAATAAAAAACTTTAATACTACTGAAATTCCTACATTTCTTATAAATTACTTTTGAAATCATACTATTTGAAGGTATAAATAAACAGTGTAACTATATTTTACATACAACCAAAAGATTATTCAAACATTAACTGCCATCTTGTCAGATTTTAATTTTTAGTATTATCTTTGTAGCACGAGAAACTCGAAGATTATTTTTTATGGAAAAGGAAATTAATGAACAAGTGCAAGGACAAAGTTTGGTTCTTGAGCCAAAAGTAGACAATACAAAAAAACTCTACATTGAAAGTTATGGTTGTGCTATGAATTTTTCGGACAGCGAAATTGTAGCTTCTATTCTTACCAATGAAGGTTATAATACTACACAAATATTGGAAGAAGCCGATTTGGTTTTGGTAAATACTTGTTCGATTCGTGATAAAGCAGAGCAAACCGTTAGAAAACGTTTAGAAAAATACAATGCTGTAAAACGTACCAATCCTACAATGAAAGTAGGTGTTTTAGGCTGCATGGCGGAACGATTAAAAACACAATTTTTGGAAGAAGAAAAAATTGTGGATATGGTAGTTGGTCCCGATGCTTACAAAGATTTACCCAATTTATTAAAGGAAGTTGAAGAAGGCAGAGAGGCTATAAATGTGATTCTTTCGAAAGAAGAAACCTATGGTGATATTTCTCCAGTACGATTGATGAGCAATGGCGTTACTGCCTTTGTTTCCATTACTCGCGGATGTGACAATATGTGCACGTTTTGTGTCGTTCCTTTTACCCGCGGAAGAGAACGTAGCCGAGAACCACAAAGTATTATGGCGGAAATTCAAGATTTGTGGAATAAAGGATTTAAAGAAATTACGCTTTTGGGCCAAAATGTAGATAGTTATTTATGGTATGGTGGTGGATTAAAAAAAGATTTTGATAAAGCGTCGGCAATGCAAATTGCAACTGCGGTAAAATTTGAACATTTGCTAGAAATGGTTGCTCTAGCATTTCCTAAAATGAGAATTCGTTTTTCGACATCCAATCCTCAGGATATGCATGAGGAAGTTCTTCATATAATTGCCAAATATCCAAATATCTGCAAACACATACATTTGCCCGTACAATCGGGAAGCGATAGAATACTAGCAGCAATGAATCGCTTACATACTCGTGAAGAATATATGAGATTGATTGATAAAATCAATACTATTATTCCTAATTGTGGTATCACACAAGATATGATTGCTGGTTTTCCAACTGAAACAGAAGAAGATCATCACGACACATTATCGTTAATGGAATATGTGAAATACAGCTTTGGTTATATGTATGCTTATTCAGAAAGACCGGGAACCTTAGCAGGCAGAAAGATGGAAGATGACGTTCCTGAAGCTACCAAATTAAGACGCCTGCAAGAAATTGTCGATTTACAAAGAATTCATAGTGGTTACAGAACCCAAAAGTTTCTTGGACAAACTGTAGAAGTATTAGTTGAAAAAACTTCTAAAAAATCTGCCAACGATTTATCTGGAAGGAATTCTCAAAGCATCGTTGTCGTTTTTCCAAAAGAACATTACAAAATTGGTGATTTCGTTAACGTACAAATAACCAACTGCACAAGTGGCACATTAATTGGAAAAGCGGTTGGGTATAGTGAAATGAATTAACAAAATTAGCATTAGCTACAAAAATTAATTGCATTAAAACAAAAATCTGTGAATCTGTGGCAAATAATAAATTATGGAAACAATACAATCTATAAAACAACGATTTGAAATTATTGGAAACGATCCAAAACTCAATCGTGCTGTCGAAAAAGCCATTCAGGTCGCTCCTACTGATATTTCGGTTTTGGTCGTTGGTGAAAGTGGTGTTGGAAAAGAAAGTATTCCAAAAATCATACATTCCCTTTCGCATAGAAAACACGGCAAATACATTGCAGTGAATTGTGGGGCCATTCCAGAGGGAACAATTGACAGCGAACTGTTTGGGCACGAAAAAGGATCTTTCACCGGTGCGACAGGAACTCGAGAAGGGTATTTTGAAGTAGCCAATGGCGGGACTATCTTTCTTGATGAAGTAGGTGAATTACCCTTAACAACACAAGTGCGATTGCTACGTGTATTGGAGAATGGTGAATTTATAAAAGTTGGTTCATCACAAGTACAAAAAACCAATGTTAGGATTGTGGCTGCAACTAATGTAAATTTATTTGATGCCATTGAAAAAGGAAAATTTCGGGAAGATTTATACTATCGTTTGAGTACTGTAGAGATTGCCCTACCTCCTTTGCGCGACAGAAAAGATGACATTCATTTACTGTTTAGAAAATTTGCTTCTGATTTTGCTCATAAATACAAGATGTCAGCCATTAAATTAGAAGAAAATGCAATTCCGTACCTTTTAGGATATCGTTGGAGCGGAAACATTCGTCAGTTGCGAAATGCCGCCGAACAAATATCGGTTCTTGAAACAAAACGAGAGATTTCTCTTCAAACGTTAATGTCTTATTTACCCAAAGAGGGAAGTCAATTACCAAGCGTCATTAAAGACAAAAAAAGCAACAGTGACTTCTCTACCGAGCGAGATATCTTATACAAAGTACTTTTTGACATGAAAAGTGATTTGAATGATTTGAAAAAATTAACATTAGAGTTAATGAAAAATGGAACAAAAGTTCAAGATATTAATCCTAACCTGATTCAGAAAGTATACGGAAAATCAGACGAAGAGACTTTTTTTGAAGACCATCCAAGAACTGATATTGTTCCAAGCAGTAATCATATAGAGCAAGAAGAATTTGAAGATGATGAGGATGACCATAACAACTATCTTTTTGCAGAAACCGTTGAAGAAGAAGAAATATTAAAATTGGAGCAAAAAGAAATTGAGCTCATTAAAAAATCATTAGAAAAAAATAAAGGCAAACGAAAAGCAGCAGCTGATGAGTTAGGAATTTCGGAACGAACATTATATAGAAAAATTAAACAATACGATTTGTAGTGAATTGATAATTAAAATTTGACAATTAACAATTAGAATATAATATCTTTGACTTTTTAATTTTTTAATGAAAACAATCAAATACCTTTTTTTATTTATTGCTGCATTGTCACTTACTAGTTGTCGCATCTATAATTTTACAGGAACAGGCAAAATAGATGCTAAAACCTTTCAAGTGAATTACTTTCAGAACAATGCTCCTTTGGTACAACCAGGAATTGAAAGAACTTTTACGCTTCGTCTGCAAGATATCATTCAAAATCAAACTAATCTGAACCTTGCTAGTAGTAATGGTGATTTATTATATGAAGGAGAAATAACAGGCTATAATATTACGCCCATGTCGGCAACAGCAGAACAAACTGCAGCTCAAAATAGATTGACGGTAACAATAAATGTTAGATTTATAAATAAAAATAAAGACACCGATAATTTTGAAAAACCTTTCTCCTTTTACTATGATTATCCAGGAGACCAGCAGTTAATTGGGTCAAATCTAACAACTGCATTAGATGCCATTTTTGAAAGAATCACGCAAGATATTTTTAACGAATCCCTAGCAAAATGGTAAATAATGAAAAGTAATCATCCCAATTTAGCGGTGAATAACTAAATTTATGCTTTCTTTTCAAACGGAAAACTGAACACTGAACACTATAAACTTGAACATAACTGATTATACTTACCTTATCAATAAACCCGATGCCATCAATGAGCGTCAAAGTGGTGCTTTGGAAAAAATAATGGAAGAATTTCCTTATTTCCAAAGTGCTCGGATTTTGAGATTGAAGCATTTATATAATCAAGATAGTTTTAAATACAATTATGCGCTAAAAGTAGCAGCGGCATACACCACAGACCGAAGTATATTATTTGACTTTATCACTTCTGATAATTTTGTGACGGTTCAAAACGGATTATATGATAAAAAAGTAGTAGAACTACTCAATATTAATGTAATTGGTAGTGAAATTGTGGAGTATAATGTTCCGACAGAACCTCTAAACACTTTAGAACAGTCAATTCTTTCCTCAATTGCGCAAGCCAATCCAAAAGAAGAAACTATTGAAGAAAAACTAGAAATTGGCAAACCGTTAGAATTTACTAAAGAAGAAAAACATTCCTTTCAAGAATGGTTACAATTATCGAGAGTAAAACCTATTGACCGAAAAGAAATTCCTACCGAAGAGAATCTCGAAAAAAAGAAAAAATTAGAGATTATCAATAAATTTATTGAAACAAATCCAAAAATCCCGCCGGTTTCCAAAGAAAATAGTACTACGATTCCAACTGCGGTGATTGAGGATAAATCCTACTTAATGACGGAAACTTTGGCAAAAGTTTATTTGGAACAAAAAAAATATTCAAAAGCAATTCAAGCTTATGAAATATTAATTTTGAAATATCCAGAAAAAAGTAGTTTCTTTGCAGACCGAATTTCGGATATTAAGAATTTACAACAAAACAATAATAGTTAAACAATGAACACATTTACAATTTTTTTAGTATTGATAACAATAGTTTGTTTCTTACTAATCATCGTAGTTATGGTACAAAACCCTAAAGGAGGCGGTTTATCATCTTCATTAGGTGGCTCTACACAAATGGGTGGAGTTCAAAAAACTACTGACTTTTTAGATAAAAGTACTTGGGTACTAGCAGCAACATTAATTGCGTTAGTATTATTATCAAGTTTAAGTTTCACAGGAAGTTTAAGTGATAATAAAAAAGTAATTGACCCAGCACAATCATCAGCTCCAAAAGCAGATGACAAAACCAAACCTGCTGCAACACCAGCTAAACCTGCTCCAACAAAACCAGCTACAACAGCACCTGCAGCACCAGAAAAAAAATAATAATTATAGCTTTAAAATAAGAGTCCCGAGTAATATCGGGATTTTTTTTTGGACCACTTTTATACCATATAATGTCTACTCTGAAAATATGTCAGGTTTAATCAATTGGCATAATTTCTGAATTAGGGATAAAGAGTTTAAAAATTTTAATTAATTATAAAATAAACAAATTATGGCATTAAACATTAAACCACTTTCAGACCGAGTTATTGTGGAACCAGCTGCTGCTGAAACACAAACAGCTTCTGGAATAATTATTCCAGATACGGCAAAAGAAAAACCACAAAAAGGAGTTGTTGTTGCTGTAGGAAATGGCAAAAAAGATGAACCTTTAACTGTCAAAGTAGGCGATACCGTGTTATATGGTAAATACGCTGGAAGCGATTTAAAATTTGATGGAAAAGACTATCTAATCATGCGAGAAGATGATATTCTCGCTGTAATCTAATTTTTTTTCAGAGCTCAAATGTAATCCGAAAAAAAAATTAAACAGAAAAAATAAAACATTAAATAAAAATTAAAATGGCAAAAGATATAAAATTCGATATTGAAGCACGTGACGGTTTAAAACGTGGCGTTGACGCATTAGCAAATGCAGTAAAAGTAACTCTAGGACCAAAAGGCCGCAATGTAATTATTGGAAAATCCTTTGGTGGACCAAACGTTACTAAAGACGGTGTTACCGTTGCAAAAGAAATTGAATTAAAAGACCCTTTAGAAAATATGGGGGCTCAAATGGTAAAAGAAGTAGCTTCTAAAACTAATGATTTAGCGGGTGACGGAACTACTACAGCTACCGTTTTGGCGCAAGCAATTGTTAAAGAAGGACTGAAAAATGTTGCTGCTGGAGCAAACCCAATGGATTTAAAACGTGGTATTGACAAAGCAGTAGAAGCTATTGTAGCTGATCTTGGCAAACAAGCTAAAGTAGTAGGAAGCGATTCTGAAAAAATTAAACAAATTGCTTCTATTTCTGCAAATAATGATGAAGTTATTGGAGAATTAATTGCTACCGCTTTCGGAAAAGTTGGGAAAGAAGGTGTCATTACTGTTGAAGAAGCCAAAGGAACAGATACTTATGTAGATGTGGTAGAAGGAATGCAATTTGACAGAGGCTATTTATCGCCTTATTTTGTTACCAATCCGGAGAAAATGAATGTAGAATTGGAAAACCCATACATTCTTCTGTATGACAAAAAAGTATCTTCACTTAAAGAATTATTACCCGTTTTAGAACCAGTTGCGCAATCTGGAAAACCTTTATTAATCATTGCAGAAGATGTTGATGGTGAGGCGTTATCAACATTGGTCGTAAATAAATTACGAGGTGCCTTAAAAATTGCCGCAGTTAAAGCTCCTGGATTTGGAGACAGAAGAAAAGCTATGTTAGAAGACATTGCTATCTTAACTGGAGGAACTGTCATTGCCGAAGAAAGTGGTTACACCCTTGAAAATGCAACTTTGGAAATGTTGGGTACAGCCGAAAAAATTACTATCGACAAAGACAATACTACTATTGTAAATGGCGCCGGAAATGCTGATTTAATCAAAAATAGAGTAAATCAAATCAAAGGTCAAATGGAAACAACGACTTCTGATTATGATAAAGAAAAATTGCAAGAACGTTTGGCTAAATTAGCTGGTGGAGTTGCTGTGCTTTATGTTGGTGCAGCTTCTGAAGTAGAGATGAAAGAGAAAAAAGATCGTGTTGACGATGCGCTACACGCTACTCGTGCCGCTGTTGAAGAAGGAATTGTTGCTGGTGGTGGTGTTGCTTTATTAAGAGCAAAATCGGCTTTAGCATCTATTAAAGCTGATAATGCAGATGAAACCACAGGAATTCAAATTGTTTCTCGTGCCGTAGAATCTCCTTTACGAACTATTGTTGAAAATGCGGGTCTTGAAGGTTCAGTTGTAGTAGCAAAAGTTTCGGAAGGAACAGGTGATTTTGGTTATAATGCCAAAACAGACGAATACGTAGACATGCTGAAAGCTGGAATCATCGATCCTAAAAAAGTAACTCGCGTGGCATTGGAAAACGCAGCTTCTGTTGCAGGAATGATTCTTACTACAGAATGTGCTTTAGTAGAAATTAAAGAAGAAAACGCCGGTGGTGGAATGCCAATGGGTGGCGGAATGCCCGGAATGATGTAAATCGTTATAGTACAAGGTTAGAAATACGAAGTACTACATAATAAATATCCGCTTTGTCAATGATAAAGCGGATATTTTTTTTCAATTGAAATTAAAAAAACACGTTAGTAAATAAAGTTACTAAATTGATATACATTTCTTTTTGGTTTCATTCAATTTAATTACTTTTGCTAAACATTTTTCTGAATTTGTTTCAGAATCTAATAGACAAACTTTTATTATGAATATACACGAATATCAAGGAAAAGAAATTTTAGCAAAATATGGTGTGCGCGTTCAACGTGGAATCGTTGCTAATAGTCCTGTAGAAGCTGTTGCTGCTGCAAAACAATTAACTACTGAAACGGGAACGAGTTGGTATGTTATTAAGGCTCAAATCCATGCTGGAGGAAGAGGTAAAGGTGGCGGAGTAAAATTGGCTAAAAATTTAGACCAAGTTACCGAAATTTCAGAGCAAATTATCGGAATGCAATTGATTACCCCACAAACCCCACCAGAGGGAAAACAAGTTCACAAAGTTTTAATTGCTGAAGATGTATATTATCCTGGAGAAAGTGAAACTTCAGAATTTTATATGTCAGTGCTTTTAAACAGGGCAAAAGGAAGAAATATGATCATGTATTCTACTGAGGGCGGTATGGATATAGAAGAAGTTGCAGAACACACCCCTCATTTAATTTTCACAGAAGAAATTGATCCAGCTGTTGGATTACAAGGTTTTCAGGCAAGAAGAATTGCTTTTAACCTTGGCCTTTCTGGAAATGCATTTAAAGAAATGGTGAAATTTGTTGATTCATTATATAATGCTTACATCGGAAGTGATGCATCAATGTTTGAAATCAATCCAGTTCTTAAGACATCCGACAATAAAATTTTAGCGGTTGATGCTAAAGTAAATATTGATGATAATGCCTTATATCGTCAACCTAAATATGCAGAAATGCGTGACATTAGAGAAGAAAATCCAATTGAAGTAGAAGCTAAAGAAGCAGGATTAAACTATGTAGATCTTGATGGAACCGTAGGTTGTATGGTGAATGGTGCTGGATTAGCAATGGCAACAATGGATTTAATTAAATATGCAGGTTTTGAACCGGCAAACTTCCTTGATGTTGGCGGAACTGCTGATGCTAAACGAGTAGAATTGGCTTTTAGAATCATCTTGAAAGATCCTAATGTAAAAGCAATTTTGATTAATATATTTGGTGGAATTGTTCGTTGTGACCGCGTCGCTCAAGGGGTTGTAGACGCCTACAAAAACATGGGTGATGCTATTAAAGTTCCAATCATTGTCCGTTTACAAGGAACCAATGCCGAGATTGCTAAAGAATTAATTGACAATTCTGGAATGCCAATTTTATCTGCTGTACAATTCCAAGAAGCTGCTGATCAAGTTCAAAAAGCACTTTCGTAACCCAATACAGTAATAAATCAGAGAGAAATCGTACTGAGTAATAAAGACAAAGGAGTAGAAAAATATGTTCTACTCCTTTTTTTATTTTGTTTTTTAACGGACTAATTAGAAATCCACGACAATTTGGTTTTTAATTAAATCTTCAAATGTTTCTCGTTTATTAATCAAGTGTCCTTTGCCGTCCTTCCATAATACTTCGGCTGGCTTGTAACGTGAATTATAGTTAGATGCCATAGAAAAACAATACGCACCCGCATTTTTGAAACACAAGATATCGCCTTCGGTTATTTCTGCAATACGTCTATTATTGGCAAAAGTATCGGTTTCACAAATATATCCTACAACCGTATAGAAACGTTCTTTACCTTTAGGATTAGAAATATTTTCGATTGAATGTTGCGAACCATAAAACATTGGACGAATCAAATGATTAAATCCTGAGTCAATTCCTGCAAAAACTGTTGAAGTGGTTTGTTTTACCACATTGACTTTTGCCAAGAAAAAACCTGCTTCACTGACCAAAAATTTACCCGGTTCAAACGCTAATGTAAGCGAACGGCCATAATCTTTTTCGAAAGCCAAAAAACGTTTGGATAATTTTTTACCCAACTCTTCAATATTGGTTTCAATATCTCCTTTTTTGTATGGTACCTTAAATCCAGAACCAAAATCAAGAAAATCTAACTCTTTGAATTGTTTTGCTGCATCAAAAAGAATTTCGGCGGCATACAAGAACACTTCTATATCTAAAATATCAGAACCCGTGTGCATGTGAATACCGTTAATGTGCATTCCTGTATTCTCAACAATTCGTATGATATGCGGAATTTGATAAATAGAAATTCCAAATTTGCTATCAATATGACCTACAGAGATATTTTGATTACCTCCCGCCATCACATGTGGA
>CAZSZH010000058.1:0-9981 GCA_964610785.1 uncultured Flavobacterium sp.
AACAACTTCTTCAATTCTAGCAGGGTGTATACGTCCGTCCGTAACTAATTTATGCAATGATAAACGGGCAATTTCTCTTCTAACGGGATCAAAACACGAAAGGATAATTGCTTCTGGAGTATCGTCTACAATGATTTCAACACCAGTTGCAGCTTCAAGGGCACGAATATTTCTTCCCTCACGGCCAATAATTCTTCCTTTTACATCATCAGATTCTATGTTGAAAACCGATACACAATTCTCGACAGCTTCCTCCGTTCCAACTCTTTGGATGGTGCTGATGATAACCTTTTTAGCTTCTTGAGCAGCGGTTAGTTTAGCTTCTTCAATAGTTTCTTGAATGTGAGCCATTGCTTTTGTTTTAGCTTCGGCTTTTAAGCTTTCTACCAATTGCTCCTTGGCATCTTCTGCAGATAAGCCAGAGATTACTTCTAATTGCTCTACTTGACTTTTGTGCATTTTTTCTACTTCTTGATATTTTTTATCAAGGAGTTCAATTTTAGAATTATATTCGTTGGTTTTTGCTTCAAAGTCATCGTTAACTTTCTTAGCTTTCGCTAATTCACTGGATACTTGCGATTCTTTATCTCTAATTCTTTTTTCAACTTCAGCCATTTTTTTATCTTTCGATAAAATTTCTTTTTCATGCTCCGACTTTAGTTCAAGGAACTTTTCTTTCGCCTGAAGCAATTTGTCTTTTTTAATATTTTCTGCTTCTAAATTGGCGTCTTTTAAAATAGAACCTGCTTCTTTTTTGGCATTTTTAATCAAGTTGGAAACGTTACTTTTTTCAAGTATTTTGGCTATTACAAAACCTCCAGCAACTCCACCTATAAGGGCGATAATAATTAATACGATGTTCATGTTTGTTAAAATTTATATATAAAAAAACCTACATTAATTGCTTGTATAAACTCGTAAAGACAAGTTTTGAGCTAACTCGCTGTTCAAGTTTCCCAACTGAATGGGCTTACTATAGTGGCGATGATTTACTCATTTTAATTTGTTAGTGTTGAGTTTACCAAAAATGAACTAATGTAGGCAGTATTTTTAGTTTATTTGTAAGAACGTTTTTCTTATTTTATTTGTTGAGATAGTCGTCTAATAAATTATTAATTTTTGTTAATCGTTCTATTGATTCGGTTCCATCAATAGCATTATCAACATTTTTTTGTTCCAATTGAGAAGCAAATTGTAAAGCACACATGGCTAAAACATCTTGTTTATCACGAACAGCGTAATTTTCTTCAAATTGCTTAATCATAACATCAATTTTTTTAGAAGCGCTTCGCATTGCTTCTTCTTGTGACATATTTACCGTTAATGGATAAACTCTGTCTGCAATTGATATCTTAATTTTAAGCTTTTCATCCATACTTTTAATCTGCTAGTTGCGCTATGCAGTAATCAATTTCACGAATTAATGAATTTATTTTAAGCTTGGTATCTCTTTTATATTCCTCACTGCCTAATAATGAATTTGTCATTTTGACTGCTTCAAAATCTTTTTTTAGCATTTCCAAAGCTGAATTTTGATTTTGTAATGTAGCTGCAGAAATCTTAATTTCTTGTTGCAACGCTCGATTTTTTTCTTCTAAATGGTTGATTTTTAAAACCATTTTTTGAATCTTACTTTCAAGAGCATCAATTATTTCTGCAATTTCACTCATTCATGACAATTTCATTACTTAATCTTACAAATTTATAATTACTATTCTATTAAACCAATATTTTTAATGAAAAATTAAATTTATTTTTTTTTAATAATCTAATATTTTGTATTGAAGCAAGTTATATGTTTCTTTTTTTCTTTTTTTGTAGTTATTAAGTTTTTTATATATTAGCCAAAACCTTGTTCGATGAAATTCGTATATTTTTTATTAGTAACGACAACACTGACAGCGCAAGTGCACTATCCTAAAGATTATTTCCGATTGCCATTGGATATTCCCATGCAGTTGTCGGGTAATTTTGGAGAATTGCGTCCTAATCATTTTCATGCAGGTTTTGATTTTAAGACCAATCAAGTTGAAGGTTTGAGTGTTCATGCCGCTGCAGATGGATATATATCGCGAATTAAAATTTCCACCTCAGGTTACGGAAAAGCCATTTATATTACGCATCCTAATGGTTTCACAACCGTATACGGTCATCTTCAAAGAGCGGTCGGGATTATTCAAGAAAAAATCATCGCCTTGCAATATGAAAATAAAAATTATGAAATAGAAGCCTATTTTAAACCAGGAGAAATTCCGGTAAAAAAAGGAGAAACTATTGCGATTTCAGGAAATACTGGAGGTTCAGATGGGCCTCATTTGCATTTTGAATTTAGAGACAATAAGACAGAAAAAATTATTAATCCATTATTTTTTGGATTGGACTTAAAAGATGATAAAAATCCAATTGTTTCTAGTCTTTTGGTTTATCCAATTGATGGTAACGCTATTGTTAATGAGTCTAAAAGGCCCGTTCATTTGAATTTATCTTTGCAAAAGGATGGTACCTACTTATCTGAAAAAGTTTTGGCAAACGGCAGGATTGGTTTTGGTATTAGTGCTATAGATTTTGACGATGTATCTTATAATCCTAATGGGGTTTATAAAACACAATTGATATCCAATGGAAAACCCATTTTCGGATATGAATTTAATGAGATGGTTTTTGATGAAGCTCGATTTGTGAATGCATTAATTGATTATTCTAGGTACAAAAAAATGCATCAAAGGGTGCAAAAATTATTTATGAAGCATCCTTACAATTGGAGTAATATCAATCAAAATGTAAATGACGGTATCATTTCTGTCAATCCTAATTTTTTGAGTGTACAACGAATCGAAGTTTCCGATTATTTTCAAAACAAGACCGTAATAAACATTCCCGTGGAATATTCAATTAAGAAAGCCAAAATTGAAGAAGAAGTTCAACCTACCAAATATTTCATTAAAGCCAAAGTCGAATCTAATTTTGAAAAAGATAATGTATCTGTTTATTTCCCTGCTGGAACTTTTTATGATGATTTTTACTTAAATTTTGATGTTAAAGATGGAGTTGTTTTTCTTCATGAAGATGTGGTTCCTGCACATTCCAATTTTACAATCTCCATTGATGCTACCAAATCTGACCCTGAAGATAGAAAAAAGATGTTTATTGCTTCTTTATATGGTAATAAATGGAATTACAACACAACAAAATTGGTTGGTACGACGTTTACTTGTAAAACAAAAACATTAGGACAATTTCAATTGATGAAAGATACGCTTGCACCCAAAATAACCATAGCAAAAAGTATTGAAAACAAATGGCTCACGGGTATTAAAACACTTCAATTGACGATATCAGATGATTTATCGGGCGTAAAATCTTATAACGGGTATCTCAATGATAAATGGGTTTTGTTTGAGTATGAACCAAAAACCAAAAAAATAACACATACTTTTGATGATGCTTTGTTGCTTGAAGGGCAAAATAAATTGAAGGTAGTTGTAACCGATAATGTTGGAAATTCTACTATCTTTGAATCGCATTTTTTCAGAAGTCAAAAAAAATAACATCCTTTGAAAACACCTAAATACTTTTTTTCTCTCCTTTTATTATTATCTGCTTTGGTTTCATTTGGACAAACCGCTAAAGTAACCGGAATTGTTGTAGACGAAAATAAAAACCCTATAGAAGGAGTAAACATAAGCTATCTAAGTAAATCTTCAGTAACTGATGCCAATGGATTTTATGTTATTGAAGTTCCGTCGAACAAAAAAGTAGTTTTAGTCTACACGCATGTTGCTTTAAAAAGTATTACGGCTACTTTTCAATTAAAGCCTGGTGAAGTTTTAGAATATAATCCCGTAATTAATAATAAAGCCGATCAATTGAGTGAGGTTGTAATTACCAGCGACAAAAGAAGAGTAACCGGAATTATAAATATTGAGCCAGAGATTATTCGAAAAACACCAAGTTTATCAGGTGGAGTAGAAGGAATTATCAAAACTTTGCAAGGGGTTTCTTCTAACACTGAGTTGAGTTCTGCCTATTCTGTTCGAGGAGGAAATTATGACGAGAATTTGGTTTATGTGAACGATGTGGAAATCTATCGACCTTTTTTAGTGCGTTCTGGTCAACAAGAAGGATTGAGTTTTACGAATACCGATTTGATTCAAAATATTGATTTTTCTGCCGGAGGTTTTCAGGCGAAATATGGAGATAAGATGTCTTCGGTCTTGGATATCACTTATAGAAAACCTACTAAATTTGGAGCTTCTTTAGACGCAAGTTTGTTAGGAGGAAGCGTCTCTGCCGAAGGAGTTTCTCCAAATAAAAAATGGACAGCATTAACAGGAGTTCGTTATAGAAATAACTCACTTTTGGTTAATAGTCAACAAACACAAACCAATTATCGTCCTTCTTTTGCTGATGTTCAAACCAATATCACTTACAAATCATCCGATAAATGGTCTTGGAGTTTTCTTGGTAATATTTCTGAAAATAATTACAACTATCAGCCTTACACTCGTCAAACGAATTTTGGAACTTTAGACAATCCTATTGCTTTGCAAATTTTTTATGAAGGGCAAGAAAAAGATAAATATCAAACCTATTTTGGTTCTGTAAAATCAGTTTATAAAGCCAGTGAAAAAAGCACTTATAAATTCATTGGATCTTTATATCATACCCTTGAACAGGAACATTATGACATCGATGCGTCTTATTATTTAGGTGAAGTAGATACTAATTTAGGATCGCAAACGTTCGGAAATGTGACCTACAATCGCGCAGTTGGTTCGCAATTAGACCATGCTCGTAATGATTTGGACGCATTAATTGCCAATGCAGAAGTGAAAGGAACGCATTACAGCAACAACAAAAAACATCAGTTGGATTGGGGAATTAAATATACTCGTGAAAGTATTCGCGATCGAATTGTAGAGTGGGAGGTGGTTGATTCTACTGGTTTTGCCATTCATCCACCGATTATCAATTTGCCAAGAAATGATCAACCTTACAATCCTTATGTTGGACCATTAGTGCCATATCAAAGTGTACGTGCATTGAATTTTGTTGATGTCAATAGATTTTCAGGTTATGCACAATGGAATACCAAAACCTATTTAGGGGAAAATCAATTTTGGGTTAATGCAGGAGTTCGCGCTCAAAACTGGATGGTTTCGGGTGCTGATATTGCAAATTCAAATAGTCATACAGTATTCAGCCCTAGAGCTCAATTCACACTCAAACCCAAATGGAAGCGCGATATTCTCTTCCGATTTTCCACAGGAGTATATTATCAACCGCCTTCCTATCGTGAGATGAGAGATTTTAACGGCGTAGTGAATCCTGATTTGAAAGCACAGAAATCAATACATTTTGTTGCTGGTTCCGATTATAACTTTAAAATGTGGAATCGACCTTTCAAATTGGTTTCAGAAGCCTATTATAAAGACATGACCGATGTTAATACCTACACCATTGATAATGTCAGGATACGCTATCGAGCCAATAATGATGCTGTTGCCTATACTTATGGCTTTGATTGTAGATTGAATGGTGAGTTTGTTCCCGGCACTGAATCTTGGTTCAGCTTTGGATATATGAAAACCCAGGAAAATCAAGATGGTAAAGGTTATATACCTCGTCCTACAGATCAACGATTGAAGTTTGGCATCTTGTTTCAAGATTATATGCCTAACATTCCGAATGTAAAATTATATTTGAATCTTACGTATAACACCGGATTGCCTGTTGGTTCTCCGTCCTATGCAGATGTGTATAAATTCCAAAGTCGTCTGCGTGATTATCGTCGTGCCGATGTTGGGTTCTCTTATTTATTTACAGAAAAAAATAACGAACGCCCAGAAGGACATTGGCTTAAAAAGTTTAAAGATTTGTCGTTGGGTTTAGAGATTTTCAATTTGTTCAACAACTTAAATGCCATTACTAACACATGGGTTCGTGATTCAGATACTAGAAGTCAATATGCAATTCCCAATTATATGACGACTCGTGTTTTTAATTTGAAAATAACTGCTCGATTGTAAATTTGATTATTTCAAAAAAGAAGAGTACGAGCCATTCAAGCCTAATTTTAAAATTGTTTTGAACTATTTCAAGTTTCTTTTTACAACTTGTCTTTCAAAAACTTTCCAGTAATCGATTTTTTGTTTTTAACCACATCTTCTGGAGTACCTTCAGCTAAAAGTTGTCCTCCGTTTTCGCCACCTTCAGGTCCGAGGTCAATAATCCAATCAGCACATTTAATCAAGTCGAGGTTGTGTTCCACGACCAATATCGAATGTCCTTTATCAATTAAGGCGTCAAAAGAAGCCAAAAGTTTTTTAATATCGTGAAAATGCAAACCCGTAGTAGGCTCATCAAATACAAACAAAGCTTTGTCTTTGGTGTTTCCTTTTACCAAAAACGACGCTAGTTTGATACGCTGTGCTTCTCCGCCCGAGAGGGTAGAAGACGATTGCCCTAATTGCACATACCCCAAGCCAACATCTTGTAAAGGTTGTAGTTTTTGCATGATTTTAGTCTGCTTGTGCTCACTAAAAAATACAATGGCATCATCAATAGTCATTGTTAAAATATCATCGATGTTTTTGCCTTCAACGGTTACTTCTAATATTTCTTTTTTGAAACGTTTGCCACCGCAAGTTTCGCAGGGCAATTCGACGTCGGCCATAAACACCATTTCTACATTGATAGAGCCGTCTCCTTTACAAGTTTCACAACGACCGCCATCTACATTAAATGAAAAGTGCTTCGGTTGGTAGCCGCGTATTTTAGATAATTTCGATTTAGAAAATAAATCACGAATATCATCGTAGGCTTTGATATAGGTTACTGGGTTGGAACGAGAACTTCGCCCAATGGGATTTTGATCTACATATTCTATATGATGGATGCGGTGGTAATGTCCTTGCATGTCGGTAAACTGACCAGCTTTTTCACCAACACCTTCCAATCTTTTTTGCAGGGCAGGAAAAAGAATTTTCTTCACTAACGTACTTTTTCCACTACCCGAAACACCTGTAATTACAGTTAAACATTCTAAAGGAAAACGAACGTCTAGGTTTTGCAAGTTGTTTTCACGTGCGCCTAAAATATCAATATAAGTACCCCATTTTCTGCGGGTTCTCGGTACTTTTATTTCCAAGCTACCATTCAAGTATTTAGCTGTTAACGAATCCGATTGCAGGATTTCGTCAAAGGTGCCTTGTGCTACCAATTCGCCACCATGGGTTCCGGCTTCCGGACCAATATCAATAATCATATCGGCTTGTTTCATGATGTCTTCATCGTGTTCGACTACAATAACCGTGTTGCCTAAATCGCGAAGGTTTTTCAATACTTCAATCAACAATTCGGTATCTTTAGGATGTAAACCAATACTCGGTTCGTCTAAAATATACATCGAACCCACCAAACTACTTCCCAACGAAGTGGCTAAGTTGATCCGTTGTGATTCGCCACCCGAAAGCGTTGCCGAATTTCGGTTTAACGTTAAATAATCCAAACCAACATTACTTAAGAACGCCAACCGGCTGTTGATTTCAATTAACAATCGTTTGGAAACCGTGATGTCATATTCGGATAATTGCAATTCCTTGAAAAATGGAATTAACCGTCTGATGGGTAAATCCACCAAATCTGAAATCGTTTTGCCACCCACGTGAATGTAATTGGCTTCTGCACGAAGGCGTTTGCCTTTGCACGTTGTGCATTTGGTTTTTCCACGATAACGCGACAGCATTACGCGGTTTTGGATTTTGTAGTTCTTTTCTTCTAGTTCTTTAAAAAAATCATTCAACCCTTGAAAATATTGATTCCCTGTCCACACCAACTCTTTTTGTGCTTGCGATAATTCGAAATACGGTTTGTGAATAGGAAAATCAAATTTATAGGCTTTATTCACTAATTCGTCGCGATACCAACCCATGCTTTCGCCGCGCCAAGGATAGATTGCGTTTTCAAATATGGAGAGAGCCGAGTTTGGAATGACCAAATCTTCGTCAATGCCAATAATATTTCCGTAGCCTTCGCAAGTCGGACAAGCGCCATACGGATTATTAAAACTGAACAAGTGCACATTCGGCTCTAAAAACGTCATGCCATCCAATTCAAAATTGGCGCTGAATTCCAAACGCGAATTGTCTTTTAAATCTTGTAAATAACACACGCCTTTTCCTTCAAAGAAAGCCGTTTGAATGGCATCGGATAAACGATTAAAGAATTCTTCTTCCTCTTTAACGATAATTCTATCAATGATTAACAAGACATTGGTGTTGTCTAAACGATGCAATTTTGTGACATCGAGTTCGGTCGAGATGTCGTCCAATCGCACCATTTCGTTATTCACTAAAATACGTGCAAAACCTTGTTGCAAGAGCACTTTTAGTTTGTCTTCGAGTTTTCTGCCTTGTTCGAGATGAATAGGAGCAAGGAGCAACCAACGACTGTCGAGTTCAAAAGTTTTTACTGTATTGATAACATCGGAAACGGTATCTTTGCGCACTTCGTTGCCTGATAGCGGCGAAATGGTTTTCCCAATTCGGGCGAAGAGTAATTTTAAGTAATCGTATATTTCGGTTGAAGTTCCAACAGTAGAACGTGCATTAGTAGTATTTACTTTTTGCTCGATGGCTATGGCTGGTGCGATTCCTTTGATGTATTCGACTTTGGGTTTGTCTAATCGACCAAGAAATTGACGGGCATACGACGACAAACTTTCCACATAGCGGCGTTGTCCTTCGGCATACAATGTATCGAAAGCTAAAGAGGATTTACCAGAACCTGAAAGTCCGGTTATAACAACCAATTTGTTTCGAGGAATGGCTATATCCAAATTTTTTAAATTATGAATGGCAGCCCCTTTGATTAAGATGTTTTTCTTGGGTTCGAGTGTCGAAATATCTTTTGGAATCATAGCAAAAAATCAATTTTCGCAAAGGTAATCATTTCTCGAATGAGAATAGGTATTGAACAAATCACAAATTTATTTTTGTTTTTAACGCTGTACAATTTATGGGATAAAAAAAGATATTCTTATATTGACACAAGTTTTTGATTACTATAGCATCAAAATAAATTAAAAGTATTCTTGGAAGAAAAAGAAATCATCATGAGACTTAAGAAGAACGACGAAAAAGCGTTCCAAGTTTTGGTGGATTTATTTTCCAAAAGAGTCTATAATACCTGCATTGGGATGCTTCAAAATATGGAGGATGCCGAAGATGTAACCCAAGAAATTTTCATCACCATTCATTTAAATATTAAAGAATTCAAAGAAGAATCATCGCTTTCTACATGGATTTACCGTATTTCGGTTAATAAATGTTTGGAATTTATTCGGAAGAAAAATCGAAAAAAGCGTTCAGGAATCTTTAAATCTATTTTTTCTTCAGATGGTGATCGAGCTCTAGAAAATCATTCCGATTTTATGCATCCTGGAATTCAATTGGAAAATCAAGAACGCGCCAAAATAGTATTCAAAGCCATCGATTTATTGCCAGAACAACAGCGAACGGCTTATATTTTACACAAAATAGAACAAGTAAGTTATCAAGAAATTGCTGAAATAATGGAAGTATCACTTTCGGCTGTTGAATCGTTACTTTTTAGAGCAAAACAAAATTTAAAGAAGCATTTGGCCATTTATTATGAAGCTAATGAAAAGTAACCGCAAGTTTTTAAAACAAATAACATCTATACTAACATGAACACAAAAGAAAATTGGATTGATGAAACTTTAAACGCTTTGGATTCGATTCAAAGGGTAGACGTTCCTTTGTCTTTGAGTTATTCTTTAGTGAACCATTCGAAAACAAAAGAAATCAGATTGAGTAGCATCCAAAAATGGACTATTGCCGCTAGCATCATAGTCTTGTTGGGAATTAATTTAATTTCAATAACACAGTATTCTAAAAACACTAAAACGACTACTTCAGTCGCTAATGAAACGAGTTTGGTGTATAAAGAATATTTTTC
>CAZSZH010000058.1:9991-16677 GCA_964610785.1 uncultured Flavobacterium sp.
ATTGTCATTGTACTCTTATTACTGATTAATTTAAGTACGATTTCATTTATGTGGTTGCATAGACCACCCAAAAACGATGCGGTTAGAGATTTTTTTGCCAAAGAATTGCAGTTTACTTCAAAACAAAAAGAAGCATTTGAAGCGTTAAAGAAAGAGCATCATGAAGCCAAAGAAGCTTTAAGAGAAATCGATAAGGAAAAACACGATGCGTATTTGGAATTATTGAAAAACCCTAAAGTTGATTCTCTTACAGTTAGAAAAGCAGCTGATGAAATTTTAAAAGTTAAAGAAAAAGAAGAGCTTGCAATGTTTTATCATTTTCAAAAAGTGAGAGCGATTTGTGATGAAAAACAAAAGCAAAAATTTGATGAAATCATCAAAGAAGCCGCTCGAATGATGGGTTCAAAACCAAGAGATGGTCAAGGACCGCCACCACAAAGAGAAGGCGAAGAGGGTCCGCCACCGCCAAGACCATAAATATGAACAGAAAGTTAGTGATTTTTTTAAATATGATTATTGTATTGATTGGTCTTTCTTTTCAAATTAAAGTAGAAAAGAAGGACATTCAATTTTCCGTTGAGCCAAGTTTTAATAAAGAGCGCTTGGTATTGAATACGGCTAAATATATTTCTAAAAAAAAGGACACACTTTCTATTGCAACGTTCAAGTTTTATGTCTCCAATGTAGTTTTAGAATTTGAAAATGGTACGGTATTTAAAGAACCTAAAAGTGTTCATTTGATTGACGTTGAAGAATCAAACACCCTGCAGTTTCAATTAAAGAAGGTGCCCGATTTAAAGATAAAAAAAATACGTTTTAATATGGGAATTGATAGTTTAACTAATATTTCGGGGAACTTAGATGGTGATTTAGATCCGTCGTTAGGAATGTATTGGGCCTGGAATTCGGGATACATCAATATGAAGTTGGAAGGTAAAAGTTCGAGTTGTAAAACAATAAAAAAAGAGTTCCAATTTCATATTGGAGGTTATTTACCCAATCAAAATGCGTTGCAAGAAGTTGTATTGCTTGTTCCAAATGATGTTAGTAAAATACATCTTAAAATGGATTTGAGTAAGTGGTTGAATGAAGTTTCCTTACAAGAAACGAATTCGATCATGATTCCGGGCGCAAAAGCTATAGCGATGTCAAATTTTTACAAAAATATGTTCACAATTAATTAATCAAAAAAGAGAATTATGAAAAAATTAGTGCAATTAATAGTAATCATTATGTTTTCGAATGGTGTTTCGGCGCAATACAATAACATGACGATGCCAGAGGCTTATTATGGTACGAGTGGTACAGATGGTGTTACGTTCAACTTAACAATTAAAGATACCGTTAAACAATTAAAAACCGGGAATCAAACTGTTACGGGTGCTATTTCATCGCCTAATGTTAAAAATAACTTTTGGGGACCCACATTAATCGTTAACAAAGGAGATGTTGTTCACATGAATGTAACTAACAGTTTGAATGAATCGACGACCGTTCATTGGCACGGTATGCATTTACCTTCTGTTATGGATGGTGGACCACATCAAATTATACCAGCAGGAACGTTATGGCAACCTTATTGGACCATAAAAAATCAAGCAGCAACATTGTGGTATCATCCCCATTTGCATGAAACAACTCAATCTCAAATCACTAAAGGAATCGGCGGATTTATAATTGTTAAAGATCCACAAGAAGCCGCTTTGGCTTTACCAAGAACTTATGGCGTTGACGATATTGTTTTGGCTTTAACAAGCAGAAGTTATAATACTTCCAATCAATTTGATTCTCCCGCTAATGGATCTGCCCGAATTTATGGCGATTATATGTTAAGCAACGGAACTCCAAGTGCTCAATATACGCTACCAAAACAATATGTAAGAATACGAATATTAAATGCCGAGATTGAAAGAGGTTACAATATTGGATTTAGTGATAATCGAACTTTTTATATCATTGGTAATGATGGAGGACTCTTGAATGTGCCAGTAGCAGTGACTAGGGTAAAATTAATGGTTGGTGAGCGGGTCGAAATTATGGTGGATTTAGGCTCTGACAGTGTCGGTGCAAGCCTTGATTTGAAAGCATATAATTCTGGTCAGTCGTTTGGATTTCCAGGAGGCGAACCCAATTCTACAGGTGATTTTGGAAGTTTGTTAAACAATATTGATTTTAATCTTTTACATATAAATGTGGGTTCAACGACGACACTGACCACTCCAATAACATCTTTACCTCCAACTCTCTTAAGCGATATTTATTGGACAGCAGCTGATGCTACCGTAACTCGATCTGTACAAGTAACCAACGGTAATCCAGGACCAACTAGCGTTCCTTTTAATTTTGATAATGTAACTTATTCCTTATCAATGACACCAAAAGTGATTAACCTTAATGATATTGAAAAGTGGACAGTTACCAATAGTAATGTATTTGGTCATTCATTTCATTTACATGATGTAGAATTTAAAATTGTAGCGAGAAACGGAAGTGCGTCTTCAGTTGGCACTCATGAAAGCGGTTGGAAAGATACGTTCTATTTGCCAAAAAATGAGTCGGTTACTTTTGTGGCTAAATTCAGTGACTTTGCCGATTCCGATGTAAATCATCCGTATATGTACCATTGCCATTTTGGTGGACATGAAGATGGCGGAATGATGGGACAATTCATCGTCACAGGAACTATGGCAAATAATCAAACGGAAACTTCAAATACTGATTTTAGTTTGTATCCTAATCCAACTACCGAAAAATTATTTGTAAATTTGAAAGATGGTTCTACAGAAATTTACTATGTAACCATAACTACTGTGCAAGGAAGAGTCGTGATGATGTTGCCACAACCAGAATGGCAAAATGGGATTGATATTTCAAGTTTAGCTTCTGGAACTTATTTTTTTCAAATGATGGATAAGCAAACTAAAAGCTTGACTACTAAAAAGTTTATTAAAAAATAAGCTATGAAAAAACTACTCACGTTTTTATTATTTACTTCATTTGTAACTGTTTGTTGTAGTTTTACTTTCAGCAATAAAAGTGAGATTATTTCAAATTTTAAATTAAAAAGTGCCACAACCAATACATGGGTTTCTTTATCGGATTTTAAAGAGGCAAAAGGGTTTATTATAGTATTTACGTGTAATAAATGTCCGATGGCAAAGTTTTATTCGCAAAGATTGAATCAGATGGATGCCAAGTATAAAAAGTTGGGAGTTCCTGTTTTAGCCGTAAATTCGATGGATACACTGGCTTATGCCGAAGAGTCATTTAAATTAATGCAGAAGAAAGTTAAGAAAGAAAAATTGACCTTTCCGTATCTGCAAGATAAGAAGCAGAATATTGCAAAAGAGTTTCAAGCAACTCATACGCCTCAAGCTTTTGTAATTTGGAAAAATCAATCTGGTAAGTACATCATAAAATACCAAGGCGCTATTGATGATAACGCTGGTGAACCCGAAAAGGCTAAAAACCACTATTTGACTGAAGCTGTTGATGAGTTATTACAAAATAAACAAGTAGCGCTCCCAAAGACGGAATCCTTTGGTTGCCGCATCTTTTTTAGAGGACAGCCTCAAACTATGAATTAAAAGCAAATTGTAATTTGAAAGAAAAGTGTTTATTCCTTTTGGTGTTATTGCTAGTTAGTTTTTTGTTTTTTTCACTGAAAAAAGCAGATGGAGTTCTCTATTATGAACCGTTTATTATTCCAAAAGGATGGCCAAAGCCAGTCTATGATTTTAAGAAGAATGAACTAACGGATAAAGGATTTCAGCTAGGTCGAAAACTATTTTACGATCCTATTCTTTCCAGAGACAGTACGATTTCTTGTGCGAGTTGTCATTTACAGTATACCGGATTTGCACACACCGACCATGCCTTAAGCCACGGAATTGAAGGAAGAATCGGAACACGAAATGCCATGCCCATTATGAATTTAGCTTGGACAAAATTGTTTCACTGGGATGGAGGCGTGATTAGTTTAGAAAAGCAACCGATTAATCCAATTACGAACTCTTTAGAAATGGATAATACATTGGTTAATGTTTTAGATAAGTTAAATCGATCCAAAAAATACAGAGAATTATTTCATGATGCCTTTCAAGATAGCACAGTTACTACAAAATCGTTGTTGAAAGCTTTAACACAATTTACAGTTTCATTAGAAACGTATAATTCAAAGTACGACAAAGTAATGCGTCACGAAAAAGATATTTTTTTTACAGAACAAGAAGAAAAAGGGTATAACCTATTCAAAAGGAATTGTGGCTCCTGTCATAACGAACCATTATTAACCAATGATAGCTTTGCTGACAATGGATTGCCTTTAGATATTGATTATAAGGATTATGGCAGAGTAAAGATTACACAAAATCCAAAAGACAGTTTTAATTTTAGAGTACCAACCTTAAGAAATATAGAGTTTACGTATCCTTACATGCACGACGGTCGATTTAAAAAGCTTAAAGAAGTTTTAGATTTTTATACCGAAGGAACAGTCAAACGTAGAACCTTAGCAAAAGAATTGCAAAAACCTATAATCTTAACCGATAACGACAAGAAAGATATAATTGCTTTTCTAAAAACATTAACAGACAAAGATTTTTTATTTAATCCAAAATTTAGTTTTCCCAAAGAATAATCTATAATTGAAATCATCAAAAAGAATCATTTAAAAATAATAATCATGAAAAAAACAAGTCTCTTTTTAATTCTGTTTATGTCATTCTTAATGAATGCGCAAACCAATCCGATTATTACCAGTTGGTTACAAAATACAACTGGAATTACAGGTAGACATTATGTTGCTGGAAATTCAACACCTATAACGGACGCTGTTCAAGCAAACGTTCAAACGGTTCAATACAATAGTACAAATGTATATGTTTCTGCTACGGGCATTCCTGCCTATATTACAGGGCCGTTTCAGGATGGTAATCCATCATTGGCTACAGCTCAAAATAAGATTTTCAAATTTCCTTTAACGCCAACTCAAAATACGGGAACCGCAACTGCTACAACAGGAGGAAACATTGGAATATTCATCAATGGAGTAGCTTTATTTGATTATCGCGATGGAGTAGCGTGGAATAATACCACGCAAGCACTGTGCGGCGGACCTGGAAATGCGGCTTGTCCTGGTGGACCTGGAACTACTCAAGCTTGGAATCGAGATGCAATTCCAGCAGAACGTGCAGGTTTTGATTGTGCCAAAGCCCATCCAGCAATGGGAAATTACCACCATCATCAAAATCCTAGTGCGTTTAATTTAGATTTAACGGTTCTTTCAACAGTTTGTGATACCTATCCATCTGATGGGCTCTACGTGATTAATGCATCTCAGCATTCCCCGCTTTTAGGTTTTGCTTACGATGGTTTTCCTATTTATGGTGCTTATGCTTACACCAATGTAGACGGAACTGGCGGCATTTCTAGAATGAAATCAAGCTATCAATTAAAAACTCAAACAACAAGAACGAACGGTCCGGCAGTAAATTCAACTTATTTCAATGGTTATTTTAGAGAAGATTATGAATATGTTGCTCATACTGGTGATGCAACATATTTAGACGTACACAATGGTCGTTTTTGCAAAACTCCAGAATATCCAAATGGTATTTATTGTTATTTTACTACAGTTGATGCAAATCATAATTCAGCTTATCCCTATGTTGTTGGTCCAACTTTTTACGGTAATGTTGTTGCTACTACAGTTACATCTGTACCAACAGGAACAACAACATACGCACAATTGGCTAATGAGACTTTTGAAAGCAAAGATTTTAAGGTTGTAATATCCCCAAATCCAGCACAAGATTTTATTGCTATACAAACTCAAATGGCGGAAAAAGATTATAAAATAGAACTGATTGATGAGCTTGGTAAAATAATTAAGACATCAAAAATTTCTCAAGGTAGCACATTATCCGTTATTGAAATTGAAACACTTTATAAGGGAGTTTATTTTGTAAAAATTAACGACGGTAATGTTTCCAAGACTTATAAAGTCATTATCAATTAACAAATTTAATTAATGATAAAATAGTATCAATATTAATAAACTATACAGAATTGTATGATTACGCTCAAATATTTAGATTTTTTGGTTTGAATAGTTCATTAATTTGATATTTAAGACATTAATGCATCGTTTAGTGATTTTGTTAAGAATTTAAAAACAGGAATTATATTGTAAAAAAACTCAACATTACCTCAACTATACCGTTGTAATTTATTTTTTTTAAAAATTATATATGTTATGAATTATCCAATAAACATTGAATAAAATAGATTATAACATATTTTTTTAATCACTATTTTTCAATCCTTATTTTGTATAGTTTCTTTATAGGTTAAAAAAATATTATCATTACATAAAATTTGTATTTTTATAAAACAATTTTACAAATCAAATCAACTTAAGTATTATGAAAAAAATTACTTTATTTTTATCTTTAATGTTTTGTTCACTAACTTTTGCACAAAATTTAGTGACAAATGGTGACTTTCAGACAGGTCTTGCTTCTCCGTGGTACGGAAATGCCGCTAATCCTATAGATTTGGGAGGAGGGGCTTTTGTTAACCAAGCAAATGTAACTAGTGTTGGTAACCCATACGATGTTAATTTGAGCCATGTCAGCAATTTGAGTAGCGGTAGCCCCTATTTATTAACTATTGGTGCTTTTCCT
>CAZSZH010000059.1:0-15568 GCA_964610785.1 uncultured Flavobacterium sp.
CAATCCCCATAAACCATCCGCATCTTCAGGCTTATCTACTCCACTAAAATCATAGTTACTTTCTTTAGCCGCTTGTTCTACTTCTTGTGCTATAAAACCTGTTTGTAATATACTGTTGGAATTGGAATCAAAATCGGGCATTCTAGATTTTAAATAACTTTTCATGGCAGCTTTATCAATATGATATGTAACAGGGCGTAATTTCATCACAAAAGCTAATCCAGGAATAGTTTCTTGAATATCTGTTTTAAATCGTCTATCGGACACCGTCGTCCAACTTACTTGTCCTCCTATGCTATTAGTATTAGCATTACCTATTCTTGCTTGGTTCGTAGCAGTAACTATTGCACCAGCACCAATGGCAACAGTATTAATTAAACCATCCATTCCACTAGCTGCATAATGACCTATAGCGGTGTTATAAAAACCACCTGTATTGCTATAAAGTGATCCATAACCTACACCTGTATTTCCGTCTCCAGTAGTGTTAGAGTATAATGCATACACTCCAATAGCCGTATGATTATTACCTGTTGTATTGGCATATAAAGCATTTACTCCATTAGCAGTACAATTGCCACCAGTAGTATTGGCTAACATAGCATCAACACCCGTTGCAGTATTAGAAGTTCCAGTAGTATTTGCAATTAAAGCATTAGATCCAATTGCGGAGTTGTAGCTTCCAGTAGTATTGTTGTATAATGAATTCGTACCTTGTGCTGTATTATAATTACCTGTTGTGTTAGTATATAATGAATTATAACCCATTGCTGTATTTTGTGTTCCAATAGTATTACTGTATAAAGAATTTGATCCGAAAGCTGAAATACCACTAGCTGTTGTGTTATTATTTGACGATTTATATCCAAAAGCTGCATTATTATTTCCAGTTGTGTTGCTAGATAAACTATTATTACCACTAGCCGTATTATTGCTTCCTGTTGAATTAAATAACATAGAACTAAAACCTGTTGCAGTATTTGCGCTACCAGTAGTATTTTGATACAAGGATAAAGTTCCAATGCCTGAATTGCCTATTCCTGTTGTATTAGAATTTAAAGATTCATAACCAATAGCTGCGTTACCTTCTCCAGTTGTATTAGAAAATAAACTACTATCACCAACAGCTGTATTATAATTTGATGTGGTATTATTGTATAATGAATTACTTCCAAATGCAGTATTGCTATTACCTGAATTATTATATAAAGTTTTAAAACCAAAACCTGAGTTGTTATTTGCTGTTGAGCTATTTAAAAGAGAATTAAAACCAAAAGCACAATTATTTACTCCTGTAGTATTGTGATATAATGAAAAATTTCCAAAGGCACAGCTATAACTAGCAGTTGTATTATTACCCATAGCATACAATCCATAAGCAGCATTACTATTTCCGGTAGTGTTTTTTGTTAAACTTAAATAACCTGTTGCCGTGTTATCGCTTCCTGTAGAATTCATTTGCATAGAAGAATCGCCTACGGATATATTATTTGAACCTGTAGTATTATTTGACATAGCACTATATCCTATTGCTGTATTTGCTCCTCCAGTTGTATTAGAATATAATGAGTTAAATCCAACTGCTGAATTTCTAACTCCAGTTGTATTGTATAGTAAACTGCTTTCGCCTACTGCAGCATTATAATATCCTGAAATATTATGATATAAAGCATTAGCCCCAATTGCTGTATTATCACTTCCAGTAGTATTAAAATACATAGAGTTAATTCCAAAAGTTGTATTAGAACTTCCAGTAGTATTATTAGTTAGTGTTGCAGTTCCACATGCAGTATTAAAATTACCTGTTGTATTACTAGTTAATGATGTATTGCCTATTGCGATATTATATCCTCCTATAGTATTAGCATTTAGACTTGCATCACCAATAGCAATGTTTTTTGTTCCTATTGTATTAGAAAATAAAGCATTTTGACCGATGCCAATATTATCAATTCCTGATAAAGAAGAACTATTCAAAGCATTAGTTCCAAATGAAATATTATTATTATTTAGCTTTCCAATTTGAACATTATCTCTTTTAAATACAACATCATTATCATCTGTAGTTCCAATAAAATTTAAGGAAGGATTGGTACCAACATTACCAGTTGTTGACCAATTGGTAATTGTAGATGGAGTTGTACTTCCGGCATAGAGCGCGTAAGGAACACTTAGTAATTCGCTGGTTCCAGTAATGCTGTAATTGGTTCCGCCCGTTGGATCTGTTTCTGTTTTAATAAAATAGCTTGTACCACCCCAATTAATACTCGAAAACGTTCCGCTAACCACGCTTCCCGCTCCTATTTGAACTGTTGCTAAACCATTGGCATTGGTAGTTGTGGTCTGTGTTTCGATATAGACCGAAGTTCCTGAAGCAGAACCTTGTAAAATGCTGATTTGCATTCCTATGTTACCATTTGCTACTAGAGTATTGCTTGCATCTCTAATTACCGCTTGATAACTCATTTTTTGAGGCGCTTGTGCCATTGCTACTACTGCAATGAATAAAGCTAATTGGGAGAAGATTTTTTTCATTTTGTTAGTTTTTTATGATTTTGAATGTTTTGATTTCATTGGATTGTTTTAATATTTTTAAAATATAAGATGCTGAAGGAAGGTTCCCTAGTTGTAAAAGGGATTTTGTATCAGTAATAGCTGCTGCTGCTATCTCTCGCCCTTGAATATCTATCAATACATATCGCATTGTATTTATTTCTTGATTTTCGATATCAATGATCAATACATTGGGAGTTGGATTGGGATAAGCAACGATTGAAACTTGTATTTCTGAAAATTGAGTGCCACTTAAAAGATATATTTCATAAGGATGTTGCACACCTTGAGCTACCGAACCTGTAGAACCAGTTTGTGTGGAATAAGCTATTTGACCAATAGTATAACTTACAGAACCATTAGTACCCGCAATATTTCCTCCAGTTGACGAAACAGCAACTTGAGCATAAATACCAGATGAAGTAAAAGCAATAAAAATAATCGAAATAAATGATTGTAGTTTCATAATTAATCTTTTAAAATTGTATAAATTTATAAAAATTAACTTTTGTTTATCATTAATCGTACATATTTTTTACAAAATTGAAGCTATTTGGTATAATTAATCTGTGAATAAATAACACAACTATTTAATTTTATAACCAACTCAAACTGCAACTCTCAGAAACACGTCACAGTCATTTGATTATTTATGTAGAAGATTGAGAAACCAAAACGCCCATAACATTGACAAAAGCCATTAATGAAACAACAAATAAAGCAGTCCTGGCTGACGATGAAGTGCAAATAATCTTCAACACCATAAAAACAGGAAAAAATAAAATAACTCTTGAAGCCGAAGTACCAATACCGAGATAGTGATAAAACTAGAAAAAAAAGTAAAGGAAAACACCCAATTTTATAATGCCCCAATAAGTAAAACTTTCTGGGGCATTTCTTTACGTAATTGTTTTGTTTATTACTTCTTTTTTAATCTATCTTTAAAAATCTTTTCAAATTTTTCTATTTTAGGCTGAATAACCATTTGGCAGTAAGGTTTACTTTTGTTATTGTTGTAATAATTTTGGTGATAATCTTCCGCTGGATAAAAAGCCTTGAACGGTTCTAGGGTAGTTACTACCTTGCTTGAATACACTTTTTTAGCATTCAATTCGTTAATGATACTCTCAGCAGCTTTCTTCTGTTCTTCATTTTTATAGAAAATTACAGAACGATATTGTGTACCCACATCGGCACCTTGTCGATTTAAGGTAGTAGGATCATGAACCGTAAAAAACACTTGAAAAATTTCATCTACATTAGTTTTGGTTTTGTCGTAAGTAATTTCAACCACTTCGGCATGTCCGGTTCTTCCCGTGCAAACCGATTCATAAGAAGGATTGGCAACTGCTCCTCCAGAAAATCCAGAAACTACTTTAGTCACTCCTTCAAGATTTTCATAAACCGCTTCTACACACCAGTAACAACCACCACCAAGAACAATCGTTTCAAGATTTTCTTGAGATTTGGTAGGAGCAACATTGTCGGGAACAAAATCTAATGAAATAGCATTCATACAATATCTTTTTCCGGTCGGTTCTGGGCCGTCATCAAATAAATGGCCTAAATGACTATTGCATCGTCCGCAAAGCGCTTCGGTTCGTCTCATCCCGTAAGAATTATCGACTTTAAAAGTGATACTTTCTTTGTTGTCTTGTTCAAAAAAACTCGGCCATCCACAGCTGCTGGTGAACTTCTGATTGGATTTGAATAAACGATACCCGCATGCAGCACAATAATAGGTTCCTTTGGTTTCAGAATTCCACATAGTTCCGGTAAAAGCTCGTTCAGTATCTGCTTTTCGTGCCACTGCATACAAGTCTGGGGAAAGGACTTTTTTCCAATCTTCATCAGACACATTTAATTTTTTGGTATCCGTATTCGAGTAATAAGGATTTTCAGGTTTACTAATAACATTTGCCATAGTTTTCGAATTTGAAATTGTGATTTGTTTATTTGATGATTGTCCGCATGCGTTCAAAACTAACAGAGGTAATACTATCAAAAAATTGAAAAATGATTTTGAATTTCGCATAACATTGATTTTTAAATTATAGTACAAATTTAGGATAGATATGCGCTACAAAATGTCTTGTAGATTACAAAAAGCTTACATTTAAGGAAAGTTTAACGGATGTGTAATGAAGATAATTACACAATGATTATATTTGAAAAAAATAAACCAAATGTCTTCGCATCATATTGTTCGTGACGATCAAGAACCCGCGCTAATCATTGCCAATGGTCAAGAATGCTCCATGGAATTATTGGGTCAATTACTGGAATGGTCACCTATTGTTATTGTTCTAGATAATGCTATTGAAAGAGTATTGCAACTAGATATCAAAATTGATGTTTTATTAGGAGATTTTGACCGTGATTTTAATCCCGAAATTTATAAGGAAAAACAGTTTCCACTTGAAATTGTTCATACGCCAGACCAAAACAAAACCGATTTAGAAAAAGCATTTGATTACTTAATTGAAAAAGGACATCAAGCAGTAAATGTCGTTTGGGCCACTGGAAGGCGCGCAGACCATACGATTACGAACATCACAAACATTGTTCGATTTCGAAATAAGCTAAAAATCGTACTTCTTGATGACCATTCCAAGATATTTTTGTTACCCAATACATTTGAAAAATGGTATCCCAAAAGCACTCCTGTTTCCTTAATTCCAATTGGGAAAGTTGATGGAATTACTACAAAAAATTTGTTTTATCCCTTAAACAACGAAACCCTCACCATCGGTTACCGAACTGGAAGTAGCAATCACGTTGCCGAAGATGGAATGGTAAAAATCGAACATTCCGAAGGGGATTTATTACTAATGGAATGTTTTGATTAAATCGCTTGGTATGTAAACTACATTTGTTTACATTTGATATTGAGAAATGAAATAATGAAGAATAGCACCACTACCCAAAAAGACACGTTGCATCCCAGAAATCTGCATCGATTTAGATATGACTTTGAAAAATTAATCCGAAGTTTTCCTGAATTACAACCGTTTGTTTTTGTAAATGAACATGATTTAGAAACCATAGATTTTTCAAATCCCAAAGCGGTAAAATCACTCAATAAAGCAATTTTAATTGCTGATTATGACATTCAAAACTGGGATATTCCTAAAGATTACTTATGTCCACCTATTCCGGGAAGAGCCGATTATGTTCATTATATAGCCGATGTATTGGCGGAATCAAACAACGGAATTATTCCTCTAGGTGAAAATATTATTGGTTTAGATATTGGAATTGGAGCCAATTGCATTTATCCAATTATTGGATATGAAGCCTATCAATGGAATTTTGTTGGAACTGATATTGATGAAAAAGCACTTCAAAATTGCAAAAAAATCATTTCCGAAAATCCGAAATTGATTGATGCGGTGAGTTTGCAATTACAAGTGGAACCAAGATATATTTTTAAAAACATCATTTTACCCGAAGATAAATTTGCTTTTACAATCTGTAATCCACCTTTTCATGCCTCGCAAGATGAAGCTACCAAGGCAACTATTAGGAAAGTAAATAATCTCGAAAACACCAGAACTAAAAATCCGATTTTAAATTTTGGCGGTCAAAACACGGAATTATGGTGTGAAGGTGGCGAAATTGGTTTCATCACTCAAATGATTTATGAAAGTGTTAAATATCCATTACAAGTGTTTTGGTTTACCACATTGGTTTCAAAAAAAGATAATTTAAAAAGCATCTATAAAACCTTAAACAAAGTTGGCGCTGTGGAAGTTAAAACCATTGAAATGGCGCAAGGTCAAAAAATAAGCCGATTTGTAGCTTGGACTTTTTTAAGCGAGAAACAACAGAAAGACTGGAAGTTTTCGATTTGATATTTTTAAACAAAATCATAAAGTGCTGAAATCATTTTAGACAAAAGAACCATAAAAGATAGCCATGGTTAAAGGTTCCCCAATTATATCAAGACTCAAGTTCGGGAGAAGGACACAATATTGACATTATATGTTGTTTTTTGAAAGTACTAATAACAAAATATTGTGGTTTGCAGATTTGTATGCTATTTTTATATTTAGAAATTATGAAGATAATGAGAATAGCTCTGATATTATTTAAAATACAACTTATTTTTCCGAAAAAAGACTTTACTTTTGATTTATGAAATTCCAAGTCGTATCCGATTACAAACCAACAGGCGATCAGCCACAAGCGATTGAAAAACTTTCAACAGGTATTCTCAATGGTGAGAAGTATCAAACTTTATTAGGAGTTACAGGCTCTGGAAAGACATTTACTGTTGCTAACGTAATTCAAAATGTTGAAAAACCAACTTTAGTTTTAGCACATAATAAAACACTGGCAGCGCAGTTATATTCGGAATTCAAACAGTTTTTCCCTAATAATTCGGTGCAATATTTCGTTTCTTATTATGATTATTATCAACCCGAAGCTTTTATTCCGGTAACAGGAACGTATATTGAAAAGGATTTATCCATTAATGAAGAATTAGAGAAACTACGTTTAAGTACCACTTCTGCCCTACTTTCTGGTCGTCGTGATATTGTTGTAATTTCTTCGGTTTCTTGCTTGTATGGAATCGGAAACCCTGTAGAATTTCAAAAAAATGTCGTTTCTATTCAAAAAAATCAAATTATTTCCAGAACTAAATTTTTACATCAACTAGTTCAAAGTTTATACTCAAGAACAGAAGCCGAATTTACTCCGGGAAATTTCAGAATTAAAGGAGACATTATAGAAGTTTTTCCGAGTTACGGAGATGAACCTTTTAGAATTCATTTCTTTGGAGATGAAATCGAAGAAATTGAAGCATTTGATGCCAGAAGTTCGCAAGTTTTAGAGCGTTATGAAAAACTAAATATTTATCCCGCTAATATGTTTGTAACCTCACCCGATGTTTTGCAAGCAGCCATATGGGACATTCAGCAAGATTTAGTTAAACAGGTCGATTATTTCAAAGAGATTGGAAAACATTTGGAAGCAAAACGTTTAGAAGAACGAACAAATTTCGATTTGGAAATGATTCGAGAATTAGGATATTGCTCTGGTATAGAAAATTATTCTCGCTATTTAGATAGACGATTACCAGGAACACGACCTTTTTGCTTATTAGACTATTTTCCAGATGATTTTTTGATGGTAGTAGATGAAAGTCACGTTACCATTTCGCAAGTGCATGCTATGTATGGAGGCGACAGAAGCAGAAAAGAAAATCTGGTGGAATATGGCTTTCGATTGCCAGCGGCTATGGACAATCGTCCGTTGAAGTTTGAAGAATTTGAAAGCATGCAAAACCAAGTGATTTATGTTTCGGCAACTCCTGCCGATTATGAATTGCAAAAATCAGAGGGTGTCTATGTTGAGCAAGTTATTCGTCCAACAGGATTATTAGATCCCATCATTGAGGTACGTCCAAGCTTGAATCAAATAGATGACTTAATCGAAGAAATTCAGCAACGTTGCGAAGTAGATGAGCGTGTTTTGGTAACTACTTTAACCAAAAGAATGGCAGAAGAATTGACCAAATACTTAACCAAAGTATCGATTCGTTGTCGCTACATCCATTCAGATGTGGATACTCTAGAACGTGTTGAAATTATGCAAGATTTACGAAAAGGATTATTCGATGTCTTAATTGGAGTTAACTTACTGCGTGAGGGCCTCGATTTACCCGAAGTTTCTTTAGTAGCCATATTAGATGCCGATAAAGAAGGCTTTTTGAGAAGTCATCGATCGCTGACGCAAACGGTCGGCCGTGCAGCGCGTAACGTGAATGGCAAAGCCATAATGTATGGTGACAAAATCACAGCATCTATGCAAAAAACGATTGATGAAACTAACTATCGTAGAGAAAAACAAATAAATTACAACACCCAACATGGCGTAGCTCCGAAAGCGTTGAATAAAAGTTTAGGAAGTGCTTTAGGAAATAATTCTGTATCTACGCAATACTATGAAAATCAAGCCCTAAAAGCAGCCGAACCTGAAAGTTTGTACTTGTCCAAACCCGAAATTGAAAAGAAAATTAGAGAAGCTCGAAAAGCTATGGAAAAGGCCGCCAAAGAACTAGATTTTATGCAAGCTGCTAAATTTAGAGATGAGATTAAAGCGCTTCAAGAAAAAATATAAAAAAACGCAACTTAAAAATAGTTGCGTTTTCTTTTGCTTTTATTTTCATTAAGAAATTTCAATCAAACGTTTTGGTTTTGGGAGTGCTTCTTCCCTTTTTGGTAATGCTACGTGCAATATTCCATTTTCATAAGTAGCATTGATGTTTTCACTATTTACCGTATCTGGTAATGTAAATGCTCGTCTAAAAGAAGTATAGCTAAATTCTCGTCGAGTATATTTACCACCATTTTCTTTATCCTCTTTTTCTGTTTTTTCATCAGAGGAGATTGTCAAAACGTTATGATCGATTTCTATATTGAAATCCTCTTTACTTTTACCAGGAGCTGCAAGTTCAATTGCAAAATCAATATCTGATTCTTTAATATTTACTGCTGGTAAGGTAGTACTGAAGTTTTGGATACCACCTAACCAATCTGGTTTAAATAATTCATCAATAATTGATGGAAAGGGTACTGTGTTTCTTTTCATTAAGTTCATAATTTTTATGTTTTAAATTAGACATTTTGTACTGATGTTTTGCAGAAAAACAAATTATGTACCAATCGACACTAAGGGTCAAATTGACATTATTGCATAATTTAAAACAATGAAAATATGAAAAAATGACCACTTTAACAATTTGTTAACTGACTAATTTTCAGTTGTATTGCTCAGTAAAAAGGTCTAATAAATAATCAGGAGAAATCATTCTCGTTGGCGATTGTTCCATGGTTTTCAAAACTCTTTTCATAGCAAAAGGATTTAAACCCATATTGATTCCTATCTCGTGAATTTTTGTTTGTTCGCGATCGTGAAGGACACCATCGCAATGCATCAATAATGCCAAACGATAGAATTGTTGAATACGTTCGAATTCATTTTTAATTACTTTTGTTTTCAATTCTTGATGAAACAATTGCTTGAATTCTTCCTTTTCAATTTGAAGCTCTTCGGCTATCATTGATAAAAAAATATATTCTCTGTCGTGAAGTTTTCCGTCAACCACAGCAAAAGCAATCATATCGGTCAATAAACTTATTTTTTCTATTTTGGTTGGCATCTTTTTATTATTTTTAGCTAAAATATTGATTTTTGTTTCATCCTAAAAATTTATTCTCTTGAAATTCATTGTCTCTCTTTTATTAGTTAACCTTTTTTGGACATCAAATGCTCAACAAACTACAGCGAGTAGCCAAGTTTCAACATTTACCATTGCCGCTCCAGAACTTAAAACCAGCAAAAAAATATGGTTATACTTACCAAAAAATTACGCTACTTCTACTAAAAAATTCCCAGTGATTTATATGCACGATGGACAAAATTTATTTGATGCTAAAACTTCGTATGTGGGCGAATGGAATGTTGATGAAACCTTAGACAGTATTTCTGCTCAAGTAATTGTAGTTGGTATTGAACATGGTGGCGAAAAACGAATGGATGAGCTAACACCATTTAAAAATGAAAAATACGGTGGTGGTAATGCTGATAATTATTTGGATTTCATTGTAAACACCTTAAAACCGTACGTAGATAAAAATTATCGAACAAAAACCAATGCCAACAACACGTGTCTGTGGGGAAGTTCACTCGGCGGATTAGTTTCGTTTTATGGAGCATTGAAATATCCAGATGTATTTGGTAAAGTGGGTTGTTTTTCGCCATCGTTTTGGTTCAATAGAAAAGAAATTTTTGATTTAATGGAAAAAACCAAAAACTACAAAACCAAAATTTATTTCTTGTGTGGCGATAATGAAGGTGATGCTGATATGGTGAATGATTTAAATAAAATGGAATACCAAATAAATACCAAACGTTGCGAATGTAAAATGCTTAACAAAAAAAGCATAGTGAAAGGAGGGCAACATAACGAAAAATTATGGCGAGAAGGATTTAAAAAGGCTTATCTTTGGCTTTTTTAAGCAAAAGACTAATTCTAAAACAATGAAAAAAATATTTAAAACTCTTTTCAAAAAAAAAGTACCTCCAAGCAAATACTATTCTTTAAATGATTTAGATAAGAAATTAGAAAAATATTTAGATTATGATAATGGTTTTTTTATTGAACTAGGAGCCAATGATGGAGTTACTCAATCTAATACATTATATTTTGAAAAATATAAAAATTGGAAAGGAATCTTAGTAGAACCAACACCTCATAATTATTTAGCATGTAGGAAAAATAGATCAAATGATTCTTATGTTTATTGTTGCGCATGTACTTCATTTGAATATAAAGAAAAGTTTGTTGAAATTGTATACTCAAATTTGATGTCTTCTCCTATCGGATTAGAATCAGATATTTTAAATCCGAAAGAGCATGCAGGTATAGGTAAACAATTTTTAGATAAAACAGATGATAATTTTATTTTTGGAGCTATTGCTAAACCATTAAATGATTTAATCATTAACTCCAATGCACCTCATTTAATGGATTTATTATCTTTGGACGTTGAAGGTGCTGAAATTGAAGTTCTTAAAGGCATTGATCATTCTAGTTTTAGATTTAAGTATTTGTGCATCGAATCTAGAAGTATTGAAAAATTAGAACAATATTTAAAAACTATTGGTTATGAATTAGTTGAGAGTCTATCTTATCACGATTATCTTTTTAAAAATATACAACAATAACATCTGTAAATAATGACAAATAACGATATCTTCAAGAAACTACGAGTTGCATTAATGCTCCGTGATGATCAAATAGAACAAATTTTAATGTTGGTTGATTTCCGTATGTCGAAAGGCGAAATAGGAAACTTTTTTCGTAATGCCGACCATCCGAAATATGTAGAGTGTGGCGAGCAAGTATTGCGCAATTTCTTGAATGGACTAGTGATACATTTAAGAGGAACGAAAGAGAATCCAAAAAATCCGATGGATGTCATTGCCGTTCATAAACTAGAAGCAAAGCCAAAAGAGTTTAGAGAACACAAAATAGAACAAAAAGAAAAGACAACAATTTCTAAAAAGAAAAAATTTGTTGCTAAAAAACCTATTAAAAAAATTGAGATTGTAGAAAAAGTACAGTATAAAAATGGTAAAAATTCAAAATCGTAATTTTGTATTTTTTTCACTTTGCTTCTACAGTTGATACTAATGTAAATCCTTATAACTATTATTAAGTTAGAGCTTTATCCTATTTGCCCTCTTTATCAACAATAATCTTTTTATCACGATTAGCGAGTTCCCAGGCAATTGCAAAACCAAGTTGAGCTCTTTTAGCAAGGGCATCAAATTCAATTTTTTCTACTTTATCTGTTGGTTTATGATAATCAGCATGTGTTCCGTTAAATAAGAATACCACTGGAATACCTAGTTTAGCAAAATTATAATGGTCAGAACGGTAATAAAATTGATTCGGATCATTTCTATCGTTGTATTTATAATCGATATCTAAATGAGTGAATTTTTTATTTTGTGATTCACAGATGTTATATAACTCTGTTGAAAGATAATCGGAACCTATTAAATAAATATAATTATTACTGGTACTGTGATCTTCGTCTCGCCGTCCTATCATGTCGATATTGACATCAGCTACCGTTTTAGCTACCGGAAATAATGGGTACTGCGAATAATAATCAGAACCATACAAACCGTGTTCCTCGCCTGTCATGTGCAAAATCAATATGGAACGTTTTGGTCCATGACCTTCGTTTTTTGCCTTTTGAAAAGCTTTGGCAATTTCTAATATAGCTACCGTTCCTGAACCATCATCATCAGCACCATTGTAAATTACTCCCTTTTTAATGCCTACATGATCATAATGAGCCGAGATCACAACAATTTCATCAGGTTTTTCAGAACCTTCTATAAATGCCCAAATATTTTCAGAATCGGGTAAGTTCTCGTCAGAATCTTTATTCATAAAAGCTGCTGGTACATTTTGATAATAGCTCTTAGCACCTTTAGGAAATGGAATTCCCGCTTTTTTATATTGCTCAATTAAATACAGTCCAGCTTTTTTTTGCCCTTTGCTTCCCGTATCCCTACCCTCCATTTCGTCGGAGGCTACGGTTGTTAGATACGTTTTTAAGTCTGTAGCTGTTATTGAATTAATTAAGTCTAATTCATTAAACTGAACTTTATTTGTTACTACTGATTTAGTTCCTGAACAAGAAAATAAAATTAATGAGATTAGGCTTAAATAGATTGTTTTTTTCATTTTTAATGGATTGAGATTAAGGTATAAACAAAGAAAATAATTAAAAAAATTACGATAAAAAAAATATTTATAAAGAATAAGAACATACTTTTTATAAAAGAAATGATTCGTATTTCTCCATAAAAACGATGATGCGCAGGAAAAAAATAACAAAACATCCAAACAAAACCAACAAACTCGATAAGATTTACTATCACGGAAATTACCGCATAGTTATAAAACATTCCAACTATTTTTTTAGATAAAAAAAGCAACAACATAATGCTTAATAAAAACGAAAAGTAATGCAATGTAAAAATTCCATGATCAAAAAAATACCAGCGTTTTTTATTGTGAAATAACCACAGAAAAAAAGCAAAAAGAGGCATATAAAGCAACAATACTTTCGGAAAGTTGTGCATGGCAGATTCTTTTGCTTTTTCGATGATTTGTTCTTTGGTGTTATTTTTAAAAACTGCAAATGCTTTTTTATTCAACCAATACACCAAATCACTGATATCATTGGGGTGAATTGCTCTAATAGAATCCATTTCCTTAACCGAATGATAGCCAAAAGCGGTGAAATCTTTATTGGGCGATTTCTCTTTAGACTCTTTGATAAGTTTTCGAAGGGAATCAGATACTTGCTGAGACAAAATTCCTTTTTCCTTCAATTCTATAATTTTTGACTCTTCAGCACTTAAATTCTTTTTATCAACAATGTCTTTCTTTTCTTTTTTATATTTTCCATTATTAATTTTAACAAAATCATCTCCTTCATTTGGAAAAACAGTAATTAAAAAAAATGTCACGAAACTAATAAAAATATACAACCTAACGGGAGCTAAATAAGACATTCGCTTTCCTGAAAGGTATTCTTTAGTAAGCGATGATGGCTTTAAAATAAGGTTTTTAATGGTTTTCCAAAAAGCATTTTCATAATGGGTTAAATCTTCAAAGAAATGCACAAACAAATGAAAAAATGTTTTTCGAGTATCGGTATTTTCCTGCCCACAATTCGGGCAAAATCGTTCTGCTACGACATGGTTACAATTCAAGCATGTTTTGTCTTTTCTTAGTGGATTTTTGTGTGCCATAAATAACTAATAGTAATCGTTTGTAAATCTATTAAAAAAAATTATTACTACTTTTGTTTACTTAGATAAGTTATCAAATAAAAAATAAGTCGCAAAAACCACCTTTTTTTTATGCAATCAAAAGCTACTACTCCAGATCAATACCTTGCCGAACTGCCCGAAGAAAGAAGAGTTGCCATGGAAAAACTTAGAAATGTGACTTTAAATAATCTTCCAGAAGGGTTTAAAGAAGTCATGAGTTACGGAATGTTAGGTTATGTCGTGCCTCATGAAACCTATCCTGATGGATATCATTGCGATCCAAAATTACCATTAGGATTTTTCAATATTGCTTCTCAAAAAAATTCAATTAATATTTACCACATGGTGTTGTATGCGGATAAAAATCTACACGATTGGTTTGTTGGAGAATATCCAAAACATTGCAAATCGAAATTAGATATGGGTAAAAGTTGTGTTCGATTTAAAAAATTAGATGACATCCCTTATGATTTAATTGGTGAACTTCTTTCGAAAATTTCAGTTGAAGAATGGATTGAACGATACGAGAAAATGCTAAAAAAATAATTCTACGATGCACAATATTAACAACCGGTTTTAAATCTGAAAAAATTAAAATGAACGAAACGTACATCATTGGATATATTTTAGCGGTTCTTGTTGGAATCACCTTAGGATTAATTGGCAGTGGTGGTTCCATACTATCGGTTCCTATCTTGGTATACATTATGGGCGTCGAACCTATATTAGCAACTGCATATTCTCTTTTTGTGGTGGGAACTACGGCACTATTTGGTGGCATTCAAAAAGCAAAAGAAAAACTAGTCGATTTTAAAAAAGTAGTGCTATTCGGAATTCCAACCATCATTGCGGTTTTTTTAACCCGAAAAATGATTGTTCCAGGTATTCCCGATATTGTTTATACTTCAACACCATTTACTTTAAAAAAATCGGTTTTAATAATGATTGTTTTTGCAATCGTTATGATCATTGCCTCAATACGAATGATAAAGCCTTTAAAAGAAATGATAATAAACGATGATAAACTGAACTATTTTGGCATCGTAATTCAAGGATTATTTATCGGATTGGTAGCGGGTTTTGTAGGCGCTGGTGGCGGGTTTTTAATTATTCCAGCTTTATTATTTTTAGCAAAAACACCTATGAAAATGGCTGTAGGAACTTCCCTTTTTATTGTTTCAGCTCAATCTCTTATAGGATTTATAGGTGATCTTCGTCCTGAACAAATTATTGATTGGAAATTAATCTTAATCTTTACGTCTTGCTCCATAATTGGTGTCTTTATTGGAAACCATCTTTCCAAAAAAATCAATGGTGCAAAACTTAAATCAGGTTTTGGATGGTTCGTCCTTTTAATGGGAATTTATATAATTATCAAAGAAATAATTTTACAATAAATTAATTTTATTATTTATAATCTATTTTTTTTCACAAAACTTAACTTTTAATTTTATATAAATTAATTATTTATTCATAGACTGATGTAATAAAAATCTACCATCACTAAATGATCAGTGATTAACAACCAATTCCATGAGATGTTTTTCATCCGAACTGAAATTCCCTTTACAAACGGGTTTAAATTCTCTATTTAATATCGATTTATTCAATTTTCAAAAAATATCAAAAAAGCAAAAAGACCTTT
>CAZSZH010000060.1:0-15265 GCA_964610785.1 uncultured Flavobacterium sp.
TACTTCGCAGGCACAATCTAATTTGTTGAATGCTAAAACACCAGCAGAAATAGGTAAGAAAACAGCTGCTCAATTAGAATCTGATAATGACAAACCACTTCCATACGGTTATGTTCATGATAGAGATGTATTGATGGCAAAAACAACGTGGGAATTAATCGATCTTGATGAGCGTATCAATTTTCCCTTGTATTATCCTGTAGATACTGCTTTTGTTGGTAAAGATAGACGTTCATTGTTTCAAGTTTTATTAGAAGGTATTAAAAGTGGTAAAATAACGGAAGTTTATGGTGATGATTATTTCAATTCTAAAAAAACTTTGAAAGAAATGGCTTCTACTTTTAAATTTAGAGATACTACACAAGCTGGTATTGATGAGTTTAATACTGATATTGAAGGATATAAGACTGGTAGGAAAGTTTTAGATAAGCAGTTTATTAATGAAACTGAATTATCAGCTGCAGATGTAACTGGATATAGAATTAAAGGTTATTGGTATTTTGATAAACGTCAAAGTGAGTTGAAATATAGACTTCTTGCAATTTGTCCAATGGCTACAGAGGCTAGAGATAAAGCAAAGGGGAACACGGATGGTATCGAATTATTTTGGGTATATTTCCCAGCTATCCGAGATATTCTTCACGAAGCCAAGGCATTTAATGACAGAAATTCCGCTATGCCTATTACTTTTGATCATCTTCTCAATTCAAGGCATTTCAATGGAGTCATCTATAAAGAAGAAAATGTCTATGGCGATCGAACGATAGAAAAGTACATGAAAGATAATGCACAAATGCAGTTGTTAGAATCAGAACGAATTAAAGAAAAGATTCGTAACTTCGAGCAAGATATGTGGAACTACTAATTTAAGTTTTAAAAATAAGTCAAAAAAACTCTTACCTTTGGTAGGAGTTTTTTTATTTAATAGTGTTTGTAATGTTAGATTATATAATTGTCGGATGTGGTCTCGGAGGAATTGCTTTTTCAGAAATGGCACTTTGCAATGGTAAAACTATTTTTGTTTTTAATAACGAGTCGCAAAACTCAACAAAAATAGCGGGAGGTTTGTATAATCCGGTTATTTTAAAACGATTTAGTGAAGTTTGGCATGCTAAGGAACAACTTGAGCTTTTATATCCTTTTTACAAAAATCTTGAAGTAAAGCTAGATGTAAAATTAGATTATCAATTGCCGTTAATGCGTAAATTTTATTCAGCGGAAGAACAAAATAACTGGTTTACTGCTTCAGACAAACCGAATCTTTCTAAATTTTTATCTACTGAAATAATTACTACAAAATATAAATCTCTACCTTCTCCTTTTCATTTTGGTGAAGTTTTGTTTTCAGGATATGTGGATACAGCCTCATTACAACAAACGTATATTGATTTTTTAAAATCTAGTAATAGTTATAATGAAACTACTTTCGATTATTCTAAATTGAAATTAAATTCTGATTCGGTGGAATACGAGTACATTCAAGCAAGGCATATTGTATTTGCTGAAGGATTTGGGATGCTTTTAAATCCATTTTTTAATAAATTGCCATTAGATGGAACCAAAGGGGAGTTACTCCTCATTAAAGCCCCAAAATTAGATTTGGACGTCATAGTTAAATCAGCAATTTTTGTGATACCGCTTGGCAATGATTTATATAAAGTAGGTGCTACTTACAATTGGGAAGATAAAACAAATATTCCAACAGAGGCTGGTAAAGAAGAACTTGTAAAGAATCTAAAAGAATTAATACATTGTGATTTTGAAATTATGGAACACTATTCGGGAGTGCGTCCTACAGTGAAAGATAGAAGGCCATTAATTGGAACGCATCCCTTATATAAAAATGTTCATATTTTAAATGGTTTAGGCACTAGAGGTGTGATGCTAGCTCCCGAAATGGCTAATGAATTATATAATCACATTGAACATAAAAAACCATTAGATAAGAATATAGATATTACTAGAATTAAGAATTTTGTTTCCAGTTTTTATCAAAATGAATAAATAAATTGATGTAAATGTTTCTTGATATTCGTGCTGTGACAGGCATTAAAGCCAAAATTACAACCACAATCCCAATAAATGTTTCTAAAACATTGAATTGTAATATTAAATTTAAAACTACAAAAACAGCAACTCCAATAGCAACTGTAACGCCATAACTTACATACATGGCTCCATAAAAGAAAGAAGGTTCAATTTTATATTGTGTATGACAATGGCTACAAGTATCATGCATTTTATATAAAGTGCTTAATTTGTAAGGGTTTTTTTCTACATACATACTTTCTTCCTGACATTTTGGACAACTTCCTGTTAAAATGCTATTTATTACCGTTCCTTTTTTTAACATTTGCAAAAAATTTAACTTCGTGACTTCTTTTTAGAATCTTGAGAGTACAAAGGTACTCTTTAACGAAGTTTCTGATGTAACAATTGTAACAAATTATATGCTAAATATTCATAATTTATCGGTTTCTTTTGGTGGTTCGTATCTTTTTGAAGAAGTAACGTTTCGATTAGGTTCTGGCGATAGAGTAGGGCTTGTGGGTAAGAATGGTGCCGGCAAATCAACGATGCTTAAAATTCTTGCCAGTGATTTCAAACCAGATTCTGGTCAAATTGCAACCGAAAAGGAGGTGCGAATGGGGTTTCTTCGTCAAGATATTGATTTTGAAGAGGGAAGAACAGTACTTGAAGAAGCGTATCAAGCTTTTACGGAAATCAAAGAAATTGAAAAAAAGCTTGAGGAAATCAATCATCAATTAGTAACTAGAACGGATTATGAAAGTGAAGCATACAGTCAAATTATCGAGGATTTATCCGATTACACACATCGTTTTGAACTACATGGCGGATACAATTATGTGGGTGATACCGAGAAAATTCTATTGGGATTGGGATTTAAAAGAGAAGTTTTTAATGATCAAACCGATACATTTTCAGGCGGATGGAGAATGCGAATTGAACTAGCAAAATTATTACTACAATCGAATGATATTTTGCTTTTGGATGAGCCAACCAATCACTTGGATATTGAGAGTATAATTTGGTTAGAAGGATTTTTGAGAAATTTCCCTGGGGTGGTGGTGATTGTATCTCACGACAAAATGTTTTTGGATAATGTGACGAATAGAACTATAGAAATTTCTCTCGGAAAAGCCTACGATTTTAATAAACCTTATTCAGAATATTTAGATTTGCGTCATGAAATTCGTGAAAAACAGTTGGCCACTCAAAAGAATCAAGCCAAAAAAATTGAAGAAACCGAAAAATTAATTGAAAAATTTAGAGCTAAAGCCTCCAAAGCTTCAATGGCTCAATCGTTAATTAAAAAGTTAGATAAAGTGGAACGAATAGAAGTTGATGAAGATGATAATTCTGTAATGAATATTTCATTTCCTGTTTCTAAAGTTCCTGGAAAGGTCGTGATTGAAGCTGATAATGTAATGAAAGCTTATGGAGATAGAGTAATATTAAAAGACATTTCGCTCCTTGTTGAACGAGGCAGTAAAATTGCTTTTGTAGGGCAAAATGGGCAAGGAAAATCAACTTTTATTAAAGCAATTGTAAATGAATTTGAATATCAAGGCGAAATCAAATTAGGTCACAATGTTCAGGTAGGTTATTTTGCTCAAAATCAAGCAGAATATTTAGATGGTGAAATAACATTGCTAGAAACTATGGAAAATGCTGCCACTGATACCAATCGAAGTAAAGTTAGAGATATGTTAGGTTCTTTTTTATTTAGAGGTGATGATGTAGATAAAAAGGTCAAAGTATTGTCAGGTGGAGAACGAAATCGTTTGGCACTTTGTAAATTATTATTGCAACCCATTAACGTATTAGTAATGGATGAGCCTACTAATCACTTGGATATTAAATCTAAAAATGTATTGAAAGCAGCACTTCAAAAATATGAAGGCACATTATTATTAGTTTCGCACGACAGGGATTTTCTTCAAGGAATGTCTAATATCGTTTATGAATTTAAAGATCAAAAAATAAAAGAGTATTTAGGTGATATTAACTTCTTTTTAGAACAACGTAATATGGAAAACATGCGTGAGGTTGAAAAGAAGGATAAGACAGATTTGTCTTCAAGAGCACATTCGAAGGAAGTTGTATCTACAAAAATATCTTATGAAGATCAAAAAAAGAATAAATCACTTCAAAATCGTTTGAGTAAAATAGAGAGTCAAATTAAGCAATTGGAAATCGATATTCAAAGTGACGATAAAGCGTTGGCTTCCAACTATGATAAACATATAGAAGACGCTAATTTCTTTATAGCTTATAATAAGAAAAAATCAGATTTGGATAAACTTCTAGAAGATTGGGAAGAAGTTCAAGAAGAAATTGATCGTATGAACTAAATTATCGGAAGGGATGGCGAATTTGCCAGTCTATTTTTGGTTCGAGTTTTTTGAAAAATTTCCCAAGATATTGATCAATGATTTTAGTATTGTGATAAATGAATCCTGACATTTTTACAGGCATGGCACCAATGGAACTTTTGATTTCATGTGCTGTTCTTCCGAAAGTCACCTTTTTAAATCCGTTTTCGATTCCAAATTCTGTCATATGATAAAGCATGTTCAAATACAACATTTTATCTTTTTGAATTTGAGAGTCATATCCCAAAAAATAGGTTTCTAAAACCGTTCCATTGAGAATGATTGTATGGAATCCCACTAATTTTCCATCTAAATAATAGCCAAATAGCAAAAAATGATGTCCGCATTGATCTTTCATGGCTGAGAAATGATTTTTAGCTAGAAAGAACGTATTAAAAGGTGCATTTTTAGCAACATAATAATACAAATTGTAAATGGTTTCCTCTTGTTCAACAATCTCTTGTAAGGATAATTCTCTAACTTCAATTCCATTAAACTTCTTGTGTGCTCGTTTGTATTGATCTCTATATTTTTTAGAAAACGCTTCAATATAGTCTGATTTAGTTTTCCAACGTTCCTCAATAAACAAAATCATATTGGGTTGTGAATTGAATTCATACATTTTTGAAAACGTATGTTTTTTTAATTCTACAGCGCAATTTTCATAAAAGTCTTTAAAAGACACTAAATGAATTGCAGTTTTATTAGTCTTAAAATAGCTCGTTAGTTCTTGAGCACTCTTCACTAAAATGCTGCTTATATTTTCAAAGTCAATTTCTTTTGAAAAAGAATAGCCGTTTTGACCAGTCATCATATTATTTCCAATAAATAGAGTATGAGAACCAAAGTTTCTAAAAATAATATTTCTAAAAAATGTTTTAAGACACTTATCTCGTTCTCCAAAAGACTCTAGCTTATTCAAATTGAGATATTGTGCTAAAGCAACGCCAATTAGTTTCTCGTTTTCAAATATTCCTATATAGAAACATTGCATATTTGATGGTGCCGATTTATCTAAAACCTTAAAATAATTCGTTTGAAGGAAGATATTATCAATTGCTACATCATTCCAGTTTTCGGGAAGGTGATCAGTGTTATTGTATATTGTATAGGATAGTCCTTTCATAAAAAAAATCGCCCTACAAATGTAGAGCGATTGGTATATAATTAAATGTTAAAATTACATCATTTGACAGATAATTCCCCCCATGATTGTTCCAGTCACAACCCAATATCCGCCAGCAATAAGTGTGTATTTCCAACTTCTTCTTTCAAAAAGAGCTCCCACACCAATTACAGGTAAACAGAAAAATAATCCAGTCATAAAACCATGTAATGCACCGTGTTTAAAGGTTCTAAATGCAGTTCCATAATCAGCTAAAAAGGCTGAATAGGAGGGAAGTGCTTTGTCTGCATTGCCACCAACCATTCCTAATGCACCAGTTTGATGGATCACCAAGAATTGTAACACAAATGAGATGAAAAAAGCATAAATAAATGCCATTAGCATGGTAAGGAGCATATTACCTCCTTTAATTTTTTCTTCGGAAATTCCCGATTCTCGCATCCAAATTGTTCCAAAAACTTTTGGATTGTACCAAATAAATCCGACTATTAACGATGAAAAAGCCGATAGTAATAGTGTAAGAATTGTGTGCATAAGTTATTGTTTTATAAGTTTGTCTAACAAATATATAAATATTTTTTTAGCAAAAAACAACAATTTCTATAATCGCATCATTTTTTTGATTTTGATAAACAATTCTTAAAATTTTAATTCGGATAACTTACATTTTTTAGTACTATGCAGTGTTAAAACACTATTTTCATTTCACAATTAAATGTTCGATTTGATTTCTAAACACGAGCGATCCATCAAATGAATCTAGTAAAATGATGCTATCTGTTGTGACTTTTCCTGCCAAAATCTCTTTACTTAACTGATTCAATACTTCTCTCTGAATCACACGTTTTACAGGTCTTGCTCCATATTGTGGGTCATATCCTTTTTGAGCCAAGTAATCAATCGCTTCTGGTGTTGCATCCATTGTAATGTTTTGATGTGCTAGCATTTTAGTTACACTTTTTAGTTGTAATCCTACAATTTGTTTAATGTTACTCGCCGTAAGTGGTGTAAACATAACAATTTCATCTATTCTGTTTATGAATTCTGGACGGACAATTTGTTTAAGCAAACCAAGAACTTCAATTTTTGATGCTTCAGTTGTAGCCTCCAAACTTCCTTTAAGATTGTCGAATTTATCCTGTATAATGGCACTTCCTATATTAGAAGTCATTATAATAATAGTGTTTTTAAAATCGACTACGCGACCTTTATTGTCGGTTAATCTTCCTTCATCCAATACTTGTAGTAAAATATTAAAGGTATCTGGATGTGCTTTCTCAATTTCATCTAACAGAATTACAGAATAGGGTTTTCTGCGAACTGCTTCCGTCAATTGTCCTCCTTCATCATAGCCGACATATCCCGGTGGAGCCCCTACTAATCGACTTACACTATGGCGTTCTTGGTATTCGCTCATATCAATTCGTGTCATCGCGTTTTCATCATCAAATAAATATGCTGCAAGAGCTTTTGCTAATTCTGTTTTACCAACACCAGTAGTACCTAAGAATAAGAACGAACCAATCGGTTTTTTCATATCTTGTAATCCTGCACGACTTCTTCGAACGGCATCGCTAACCGCTTCAATAGCTTCTTCTTGGCCAACAACTCTTTGATGCAATTCATCTTCTAGTTTCAAAAGTTTTTCTCGTTCGCCTTGTAACATTTTCATTACTGGTATTCCGGTCCATTTGGCTACAACTTCGGCAATATCTTCACGAGTTACTTCTTCTTTAATTAATGAAGTTCCCGATTGATTTTCAGCTAATTGGTTTTGAAGAATATCCAACTTTGTTTGAGACTCTTTTATTTTTCCGTAACGAATTTCAGCTACTTTTCCGTAATCACCATTTCTTTCCGCCTGTTCCGCTTCGGTTTTAAAATCTTCAATTAGTCGTTTGATGTTTTGAATGCTGTCCACTACGTCTTTTTCCGATTTCCATTTCGTGAAAATTTCATTGCGTTCTTCTTTTAAGTTCGCCAAATCCATTGCCAAACCTTTCAATTTGGTTTCATCATTTTCTCGTTTTATGGCTTCAATTTCGATTTCTAATTGCATGATTTTTCGATCTAAAACATCCAATTCTTCGGGTTTTGAATTTATTTCCATGCGCAATTTGGATGCTGCTTCGTCCATCAAGTCGATTGCTTTGTTTGGTAAGAAACGAGTAGTTATGTAGCGTTGCGATAATTCTACTGCAGCAATTATTGCATCGTCTTTGATTCGTACTTTGTGATGTGTTTCGTATTTTTCTTTAATACCTCGTAAAATCGAAATCGCACTTTCGGTGTCGGGTTCGTCGACCATTATTTTTTGGAAACGGCGTTCAAGTGCTTTGTCTTTTTCGAAGTATTTTTGATATTCGTCTAAAGTGGTGGCACCAATGGCTCTAAGTTCACCGCGAGCTAAAGCTGGTTTTAATATATTGGCGGCATCCATTGCGCCTTCTCCACCACCAGCTCCAACTAGAGTATGAATTTCATCAATAAAAAGAACTATATCTCCCTCAGAAGATGTAACTTCTTTTACAACGGCTTTCAAACGCTCTTCAAATTCCCCCTTATATTTAGCACCAGCTATTAACGCACCCATATCTAAAGAATAAATCACTTTATCTTTAAGATTTTCAGGTACATCGCCATCAACGATTCTGTGTGCTAAACCCTCGGCAATTGCCGTTTTTCCGACGCCAGGTTCACCTACCAACATCGGATTGTTTTTAGTTCTTCGAGTTAGAATTTGTAAAACACGACGAATTTCTTCATCACGACCAATTACGGGGTCGAGTTTCCCACTTTTTGCTAATTCATTTAGATTTTTAGCATATTTATTCAGAGAATTATAAGTCTCCTCTGCAGATGCAGAGGTTACCCGATCGCCTTTTCGCATTTCTTCAATAGCAGTTTGTAAGTCTTTTTCAGTAACACCTTGGTCTTTTAAGATTTGTGAGACTTTGCTTTTTGATTTAAAAATGGCTAAAAGCAAATGTTCAATCGAAACAAATTCGTCGTTCATTTTTTTCGCTATGATTTCGGCTTCACTTGTAGTCGTTGAAGCATCTCGTGAAAACATAATTTCACCACTTGTAACTTTAGGAAAATTTTTAATGGTACTGTCTAGAATTTTTTTGAAAAGGTCTACATTAACGTTTAGTTTTTTCAAAATAAAAGGAGTAACGTTCTCATCAACATCTAAAATACCTTTGAAAATGTGCTCATTTTCGATTTGTTGTTGTTCAAAACTTTGTGCAATTTGTCGCGCTTGTTGCAGGGCTTCTTGCGATTTGATAGTAAATTTATTGATATTCATATTTTTTTAATCATTAAGGTATTAGGTTAATTAAGGTTTCTTCCTTTTGAATTTATTTTATAAGTGTGATTGATCTTTGATATTGTAATTGATTTTTGAACTTGACATTGTAATTGCCATTGATAAATCCTATCTTTGAAAAAAGTTTGACAATTAATATTCCATTACCATTAATCGGTCAAAATGACTGAATTAAGATAAAAAATACTACTAAAGTTACGACAAAAAGTCGTTCTAAATAACAAAATATGAGTTTATTTAAAAATATATTCGGAAGTTCGGAAGAACAAACTTCAGTTTCTAAACTTAATTGGATTACGTTAACCGATTTAGGACAATTGAATGAGATTATAGATTTATCTCATGAAAAACCAGTTTTGATTTTTAAACACAGTACACGTTGCAGTATTAGTCGTTTTGCATTAAAACAATTTGAAAATGAATATGATTTAGACGATAAAATAACACTTTATTTTCTGGACTTACTAAATCATCGTGATATTTCAAATGATATCGCGTCTCGCTTTGAAGTAGAACATCAATCTCCACAAGTGCTATTAATCAAAGAAGGCAAATGTATTTTTAATGCAGCTCATAGTTCAATAGATGTTCAAGACCTCAAACAATTTTTATTGTTATAGTTTAGAGTTTTTTTTAATTATTTAAAAAATAAAAAAAAAGTTTTTAAAATCTACTTTAGTTAAAAAAATTATTCAAATCCTTTAAAAGTTTCACACCAAACAGAAGGCTCTAAATAAGAAAGAAAAAAATCAGCTCGAAATTCGCCATTTCTAACAAGTAAATAACCGTCAGGTTTTAAGGCTATATAGGAGCCACAAAATGCAGGTTTTTGTAAGAACGTATTTTTGAAAAAGTTGTTTTTATCGACACAAAAGTTTTCGATTGAAGTAATATAGAGGTCTGCATCAATATCTTTATCAAAAACAACTAAATAGAAGTTGTTACTATTATTAAATTTTATGTTATTTCTAGGTTCATTTGAAACGAGATCTCGATGGTTTAATTTATCCCTATCCCATTTGTTTGGGTTCTCTTCAGAATTGCACAAATCATTTGCGTGAATAAATTCAATTATAATGGTAGCATTTTTAGGAAGTTTTTTTTTAGTTATCGAACCTATTTCTTTGCAAATCGTATCATAATTAACTTTGAAAAATCTAAATTGATTGTCGCAAAGTTTTGCAACTCGTCCGCTATCTTTTTTTATGTAATCCCATCGGTATAAGTTTAATTTATCGTCTCTCCAATTTTTTTGAAAAATTTTACTGGTTATTTTTTTATTATTAGCATCAAGATAGAATTTTTGCGAATAGCAATTTATACAAATAATTTGTATCAGGAGTAAGATGATTATCTTAGAATTCATTTATTTTCTAATTCTATTTTGAGAAATAATGCCTTTCAATTTTCCTTTCAAATCTTCACCGCAGTCAAATATCATTTGTTCGTTGCTTGGAAAAGGAACTGCTTTTTTATCGAAATAGGTAAAATAATTGGACTCACATGCATTTTTATCACCAACATATTTTGAGTAAATATTTTCAAAAACAAATTCGCTCGCTAAAGGGAAAGTATCAATCAATTGGTTAGTTTTAAAATCAATATAATCAACTTTAGCGACAATTTGGGCTGATTTAAATTGTCGAGATTCATATATCGTTGCTTTAATAGTTTTCATATTATCAACCATTATTACTTGACCAGAATTGTCCTTTACTTGTTGACCTTGAGCATTTAGAAGTGGTTTGGTGCCATCTTTAATTTGTTTCTCTTTAATTAATTCTTTTTCTTTTATTTGTTCTGGAGAAACATTAATCTGTCTGAAATTTACAGCCAATTCATAATCATAAGTTATTCCTTTTTGACGATTACTGTGGTATACAGTCCATTTGTCATTTAGACCATAAGTACTGAAATCCAATAAATCATTTTGCAAACGAACTGGAATAACCATATTTGTTTCGTTTTTAGTATAGACTGACACAAAATCAGTTCCTTTTAATTTAGCGTCATTAATTAAATTGGATACATCTTTATAATTAGGAGAAAGACCATTCAAATACATTAAATCATCATAAGCACGACGAAAATTCATTTTATCTTTAGTTACTAGTAACGCTTTTGAATTATCATATAAATGTTTAGCTAAAGCATTTTTACTACTAATAATCTGATCGGAATAATCTTCAAAAGGAAAAATAGCATTTCTACTTTCTTTGATTAAACGCAATGGAAGAAGAGGCTTAATCAACTCTTGACGATTATTTAATTGTAAAAAAGTGTTGTAAATTTTTTCAAAATTATTTGGGTTAGCATCTTTTGTTAAATAATTAATATTTTGCAAATCACGTTCTTTGGCTTTTGCAAATGCTTCTTCTAAAAGATAAATATAATCTTGTTTTCCTTTTGCTTCTTTTCGATTTCTTAAACCCTCAACAGCAGTATTAATTGCCGCATCATAATCTCCCTAAGTAAGAGATTGTCGAGTCTGTTTCACACCACAAGAGGTGATAAGCAAAAAAAAGGCAAATAATATAGTAGTTTTTTTCATGGTTTAGAGTTTTTAAAGTGATTATTGAATGCTTTTCAAAAAGTAAGCCAAATGGTAGATTTTTAATTTATTTTCGAACAAATGGAGGTAATAATTTGCTGCAAACTTCGCCAAAACCAATGCGCACTGAGCTATTTTGACAATATCCTTTCATGATTACAGTATCGTTATCATTAATAAATTTTCGTTCTGAACCGTCATTCATTTTAATGGGTTTTTGCCCACCCCAGGTTAATTCTAACATAGATCCAAAACTATCTTCTGTAGGGCCTGAAATCGTTCCTGAACCCATCATATCTCCCGAATTTACTCGACATCCATTAGAAGTGTGATGTGTCAATTGTTGACACATAGACCAATACATATACTTGAAATTTGATTTAGAAACCAAAGTTGGTTTTGCATTTTCGGGCTCAATATATACTTCTAGATTGATGTCATAGGCATGTTTTCCTTTTTGTTGTAAATAAGGAAGTGGAGTCGGTTCTTGTTTAGGGCCTTTAACTCTAAAAGCTTCCAGAGCATCCATGGTTACAATCCAAGGCGAAATAGAGGAGGCGAAGTTTTTAGCTAAAAAAGGTCCCAACGGAACATATTCCCATTTTTGAATATCTCTTGCACTCCAATCATTCAGCAATACCATACCAAATATGTAATCCTCAGCTTCATTTATAGGAATGTTTTCCCCTAGTATGTTGGCGTCAGTAGTTATAAAAGCTGTTTCTAATTCAAAATCTACTAATCTTGATGGGCCAAAAACAGGAGTGTTTTCGCCATTTGGAAGCGTTTGCCCCATGGGTCTATGCACAGGAATTCCAGATGGAATTATGGTTGAACTTCTTCCATGATATCCTACTGGGATATGAAGCCAGTTTGGTAATAATGCGTTAGCAGGATCACGAAACATTTTTCCCACATTGGTAGCATGTTCTTTACTAGAATAAAAATCAGTATAATCGCCAATTTGAACAGGCAGAAGCATTTCAATATCACTAATATTAAAAATTATGATATCTCGATGAGCTTTATTGTCTCTCAATTTTGGATTATTTTCATCAAATAAATCTGCTAAACGATTTCTTACCAATCTCCATGTTTTTTTTCCATCCGAAATAAAGTCGTTCAGGGTATCTTGCATGAACATGTCATCAGTTAATTCTATTCCGTCAAAATATCCTAACTGCTGCAATGCTCCCATATCGATTGCGCTATCGCCTATTCTAGTTCCGATCGTAATAACATCCTCTTTAGTTAAAAAAACTCCAAACGGAATATTTTGAATTGGGAAATCACTATGTTCTGGAACTATTATCCATGATTTTCTGTTTGGGTAGTTTGCTGTATTTGGCATATTTTGGTTGTTGATTTATTGTTGAAAAAAATGTAATCAAATATATCATTTAGAATTTATTTGACAAACATATTTCGTAATTTTGAAAAGTTTTTAATAAAAAATCATAAAAAATGCTACGCGACGAACAAATTTTCGATTTAATTCTTGACGAACAAGACAGACAAATACATGGAATAGAACTAATTGCTTCTGAAAACTTTGTAAGTGATCAGGTTATGGAAGCAGCGGGTTCATGTTTGACCAATAAATATGCGGAAGGTTATCCGGGAAAACGATATTATGGAGGTTGCGAAGTAGTTGATGTTGTGGAGCAGATTGCGATTGATAGAGCCAAGGCTTTATTTGGAGCTGAATATGTAAATGTGCAACCACATTCAGGTTCACAAGCAAATACGGCAGTTTTTGCAGCTTGTCTAAAACCGGGAGATAAAATTTTAGGATTTGATTTATCTCATGGAGGTCATTTAACACACGGTTCTCCAGTAAATTTTTCAGGGAAATTATATACACCAAGTTTCTACGGGGTTGAACCAGAAACTGGGCAGTTCGATTATGATAAAATTCAAGCAATTGCTACTAAAGAACGACCAAAGTTAATAATTGCAGGAGCATCAGCCTATTGTCGTGATATGGATTTTAAACGTTTTAGAGCGATAGCCGATAGTGTCGGAGCTTTATTATTAGCCGATATTTCACATCCTGCTGGTTTAATTGCTAAAGGTTTGATGAATGATCCAATTCCTCATTGTCATATTGTAACAACTACTACACACAAAACGTTACGAGGTCCTAGAGGAGGAATGATTATGATGGGAAAAGATTTTGAAAACCCATGGGGATTAACAACTCCTAAAGGTGAAGTTAGATTGATGTCATCTTTATTAGATTTAGCAGTTTTTCCTGGCAATCAAGGAGGTCCTTTGATGCATATTATTGCTGCAAAGGCAGTTGCATTTGGAGAATGTTTAACAGATGAATTTTTTAGATATGCTTTACAAGTTCAAAAAAATGCAAAAGCAATGGCAGAAGCATTTAATAAAAGAGGTTATCACTTAATCTCAGGTGGAACTGACAATCATATGATGTTGATTGATTTGAGAAATAAAAATATCACTGGCAAAGAGGCAGAAAATGCCCTTGTCAAAGCAGAAATAACTGTCAATAAAAACATGGTTCCATTTGATGACAAATCTCCCTTCATTACATCGGGAATTCGAATTGGTACACCAGCAATTACCACACGTGGTTTGCTAGAAGAAGATATGGAGGTAATTGTAGAATTTATTGATAGAGTTTTGATGAATCACAATGATGAGTCTGTAATTGATGACGTTGCAGGACAAGTCAATGAAATGATGAGTGAAAGATCAATGTTTGTTTTTTGATTATTCAGTTAAAACTTACGATTAGTAATAAAAACGTTTTTTTATTACTTTTGCCCACCGATTTAGCATTTGATAATAATAACTTTCAGTAAAATAGATAGAAATTTGTTAGTTTGTCAAAAGTTAAACAATTTACAAGGTATAAATTTTTTGAATAGATTACCATTATTGCATTTTACATTGAATTAAATTAATAAAATTATAGTTTGTTTATTTTAACGAATATTACTTATGATTAAAAAAATACAACTAAATATAAATTTCAGTCTGTTATTTATATTATTCTGCACAACACTAAGTATTAATATTGGTTACTCTCAATGTCCAATTGTAGTGAATGCTACTCAAACTTTTTGTAATACCCAGTCTCCAACTATAGCTAATCTAGTTGCTACAAATAATGGGAATGGCGTTGTTTGGTATCAAACAGCCACGTCTACAACACCATTATCAAGTTCATTTGGTTTGGTTGATGGAGGTCATTATTTTGCAGATGATAGTTCGGGTACTTGCGGAACAAGAGCTGAAGTTACGGTCTCAATCTATTTTGCGCCATTAGGACAAAACTTTCAAGGTGTTTGTGTAGATGCCGCCTCACAAGCAACGATAGGAAGTTTAATTGCTGTCGGTAATAACGTTCAATGGTATACGACTCCTTCAGGAGGCTCTCCTTTATCAGCTTCGACAATATTAACTAATAATACTATTTATTATGCAGGTCAAACAAATCCCGTAACTGGATGTAAAACATCAAGACTCAATGTTTTTGTTACCGTTGGAATTGTACCAGCTCCCTCAGGAAGTTCAACACAGGTTTTTTGTAACAATCCTGCAAATCCACCGAAAGTTAGTAATTTGGTAGCAAGTGGAACAAATAATTGGTACGCTACTTCAACCTCTTCGGAGCCACTAGATCCGAATACTTTATTAATTGATGGTCAAAGTTATTTTGCAACCACTACAAGTCCACCATGCGAAAGTAGTAATCGTTTACAAGTCGATATTATTCTAACAGCACCAGTTACACCAACATTTACTCAGTTAGGTCAATATTGTGTTGGAGCTGCTCCAGTTGGTTTACCAACTTCATCAAGTAATGCAACGCCTATTACAGGGACATG
>CAZSZH010000061.1:0-14677 GCA_964610785.1 uncultured Flavobacterium sp.
ATTTTCAGATGTTATATCAATATCAGATTGCCCGATTTGATTTATAAACAGCCTGCGAAATCCATTGGGTAGTTCAATATCGGGAAATTCTGAAGCTAGTATATCGGGTGAGTCGAGAGCGAATAGATAATCCCTATTCACTTTATTTATTATTGAGCTTTCTGCAGGTGTGTTGGAGGAATTATACACATTTGATAAAAACTCAATTTTGTCGAATTCTTTTTGTTCGTTAAAATCTAAACCAGATGAAATTGTTTTGGTTTTCCAATTGTTTTTTTCTTTGTTATCGTCTTTATTGGTAGATTCAGTCGAATCTTCATAGGCTCTAAAATCGGAGTAATTTCCTGGAAAGTTTTCTACAATTCCGTCGCCTCGAAACACAAATAAATCGTCTACAATTTTATCCATAAAATAGCGATCGTGCGAAACTACTAATAAACATCCTGGATAATCCAATAAGAAACTCTCCAAAACATTCAACGTTACAATATCCAAATCGTTAGTTGGCTCATCCAAAATCAAAAAATTCGGATTCTGAATCAAAACCGTACACAAATACAAGCGTTTAAGCTCGCCACCACTCAATTTTTCAACGTAATCGTATTGTTTTTTGCTGTCAAATAAAAAGCGTTCCAACAATTGCGAAGCCGAAATCAATTTGCCTTTCATCAACGGAATGTACTCCCCGTATTCTTTAATAATATCAATCACACGTTGTCCCGGTTTCGGATTGATTCCGCTTTGCGTGTAATACCCAATTTTAATAGTATCACCTGTAATTACTTTTCCAGAGTCGGCCGGAATGGTTTTGGTCAATAAATTCAAGAAAGTCGACTTTCCCGTTCCGTTTTTGCCAATAATTCCAATGCGAGCCCCACGTTGAAAATCGAAACTAAAATTCTCTAAAATCTTTTTATCGCCAAACTTTTTCGAAATCTTATGCAACTCTATAATCTTGCTGCCCAAACGTTCCATGTTGATTTCGAGCTCAACTACATTTTCTTTTCTGCGACTTTCGGCTTTTTCTTTAATGATGTAAAAATCATCTTGACGCGATTTCGATTTAGTAGTTCGTGCTTTCGGTTGTCTGCGCATCCAAGCCAATTCCTTTACAAAAAGATTTTGTGCTTTGTCAATACTGGCGTTTTCTGAAGCCAATCGCTCTTCTTTTTTCTCTAAATAATACGAATAATTACCTTTATAAGTGTATAATTTTCCATTGTCCAATTCGATGATTTCGTTGCAAACGCGCTCCAAGAAGAAACGGTCGTGCGTCACCATAAATAACGTAATGTTTTCTTTGGCAAAATAACTTTCCAACCACTCAATCATCTCTAAATCCAAGTGATTCGTAGGTTCGTCCAAAATCAATAAATCGGGTCGATTGATCAAAATGATGGCTAACGACAATCGTTTTTTCTGACCACCCGACATGTTTTTAACCTTCAATTTAAAATCTTCCAACTTTAATTTGAACAAAATTTGCTTGAATTGCGTTTCAAAATCCCAAGCATTAAAGCGGTCCATATCGTCAAATCCCTTTTCATACGCTTCAGAATCTTCCGGATTTTCTAATGCTTTTCCATAACGCTCAATGACGTGCAAAATTTCATTATCCGAAGCAAAAATACTTTCCTCAACAGTCAATTCGTCCTGCAATTGCGGCACTTGTGATAGAAATGCCATCTTAATTTCCTTACGCATCACCACTTGCCCTGTATCAGGCTCGTCTTCGCCATTGATGATTTTCATAATGCACGTTTTACCCGAACCATTTTTGGCAATAAAAGCTATTTTTTGATCTTTATTAATTCCAAACGAAATGTCTTTGAACAAGTTGCGTTCGCCAAACGATTTCGAAATATTTTCTACAGAAAGGTAATTCACAATGGTATTTTTTTGCAAAAGTAAGTTATAAATTACGAATTGCGAATTGTTTTTGGAGCGAATGGCTTGGGATTTATCGATTTTCCATTTTCCTGCTGTCTTTCCAAATCTTTTTTTACAAAAAAGGATTTTCCCTAACATCAGGGCTAATCAGTATTTGTATTGAATAAATTTTATTTTTTTCAAGAAACATTGTCTTATTTGTGATTTTTTTGAAGTTGATTTTTGAAGTTGACTTTTGAAATTTTAAAAAGTTTATATTTGTCTCATGCAACTATCCGTTATCATATTAAATTACAATGTGCGCTATTTTTTAGAGCAATGCGTGTTAAGTGTTCAAAAAGCACTGGAAGGCATTGATGGCGAAATTATTGTCATTGATAATAATTCTTCTGATGAAAGTTGTGAAATGATGAAACGTCTTTTTCAAAATGTCAAACTCATTGAAAATACCGAAAATTTAGGTTTTCCAAAAGGAAATAATATTGGCGTAGCCCAAGCTCAAGGAAAATATATTTGTATTTTGAACCCAGATACTGTTGTAGCAGAAGATACTTTTAGTAAAATTCTAAATTTTGTCACACTGAGCGCAGTCGAAGTCCAAAACAACATTGGAATAATAGGTTGCAAACTAATCGACGGCACCGGAAATTTTCTCCCAGAAAGCAAACGCGGTGTTCCGGCGCCTTGGGTCGCATTTACAAAGATTTTTGGCTTGTATAAGCTCTTTCCAAAATCGAGTTGGTTCAATCAGTACTACGCACAACATTTAACCGAAAACCAATCGGGTAAAGTCGCTATTTTGGTGGGTGCTTTTATGGTTATGAAGCGTGAACTCTATACAGAAATTGGCGGATTTGATGAAAATTGTTTTATGTATTCAGACGACATCGATTTGAGTTATATGGTGTTGCAAAAAGGAAAGTTCAATTATTATTTTCACGAAAGCACGGTTGTACATTACAAAGGAGAAAGCACTATTCGTGACGAAAAGTACATGAAACGCTTTCAAGAAGCGGTGCAGTTTTTCTATAAAAAGCATTTTAAAAAATCGTTTGTCTTTGACTTTTTTATGAAAATTGGGGCTTTTGTTTTTTCGTTAATGAAGAAAAACCAATCGAAATCAGTTCAAAGAGAAATTGATGAATATATCATTTTTTCAAAGGATTCATTACAATTGAAATTGAATAAAAAGCAAACTATTTTAAATGATTTTTCTCAATTTAAAAATGATTTGAATGCTTCAATCGAAATCATTTTTGACATCCAATCATTTACATTTAAAGAGATTATTGAGTTCATGAATTGTAATAAAAGCAATAATTTGACTTTTAAGAATTACATACCCAAATCCAATTTCATCATTGGAAGTAATAATTCAATAGATAGAGGAGAAATTATCCAACTAAAAAATTAGTGTATTCTTTACAAAATGAAGATAAAATTACTAATTTTGCAATCATTATAAAAAAACACAACTTTAGTTTAAAGATATGGCAAAGTTTGAATTGAAATTACCTAAAATGGGTGAAAGCGTTGCAGAAGCAACCATTACCAACTGGCTAAAAAACGTTGGAGATACCATTGCAATGGACGAAGCAGTTCTCGAAATTGCAACCGATAAAGTTGATAGCGAAGTGCCAAGTGAAGTTTCAGGTATTTTGGTGGAAAAACTTTTTGGAAAAGATGATGTGGTTCAAGTGGGCCAAACCATCGCTATTATTGAAACTGGAGGCGGTAGTGTTGAAGCTCCAAAAACAGCAGCAGTGGTTGCGCCAATCGTTGCTGAGGTTGAAAAAACAGTTGAAGTAGCAAAAGAAGCCGCTGCTCCAGCAGATTTTTCAGGTTCAGATAAATTCTTTTCGCCATTAGTTAAAAATATTGCTAAGGAAGAAGGCGTATCGGTCGCTGAATTAGAAAATATTTCGGGTTCAGGAAAAGATGGTCGTGTGACTAAAGAAGATATATTGAAATTTGTCGCAAATCGTAAATCTTCACAGAAAACTGTCACACCGAGCGCGTCATCTCGAGCGCAGTCGAGAGACGAGGTGCCAAAAGTAACTATTTCTCAACCTACAGCCCAAGCTGTTCCGGTTTCTGTAAATGGTGGTGATGAAATTGTAGAAATGGACCGTATGCGTAAGTTGATTTCGGGTTATATGGTGGCTTCGGTGCAAACATCGGCTCACGTACAATCGTTTATCGAAGTGGACGTCACCAATATTGTAAAATGGAGAGATCGCGTTAAAAATGCTTTTGAAAAACGCGAAGGTGAAAAACTAACCTTTACACCTATATTTATGGAAGCGGTAGCCAAAGCGTTGAAAGATTTCCCAGGAATGAATATTTCGGTTGATGGCGATTTTATCATCAAAAGGAAAAATATCAACCTCGGAATGGCAGCTGCATTACCCAATGGAAATTTAATTGTTCCAGTAATTAAAAATGCCGATCAATTGAATTTGGTTGGAATGGCTAAAGCCGTTAACGATTTAGGAAACCGTGCCAAAGCAGGTAAGCTAAAACCAGACGATACTCAAGGCGGAACCTATACCGTTACCAACGTGGGAACTTTCGGATCGGTTTTTGGGACGCCAATTATCAACCAACCGCAAGTAGGGATTTTAGCATTAGGTGTTATTCGAAAAGTACCAGCAGTAATTGAAACGCCAGAAGGCGATTTTATCGGAATTCGTCAAAAGATGTTTTTATCGCACAGTTACGACCACAGAGTAGTAGATGGAGCGCTAGGCGGAAGTTTTGTAAAACGAGTAGCCGAATACCTAGAAGCATTTGATGTAAATAGAGAGTATTAAGAAATAGAAATTGAATAGGCCTAAATTATAAATCTGCATTGATTATTTTGATTAGTCAAAAATATTTAAATACACAACATGGCTAATAACCAAAAGAGGCTGTCCTTAATAGACAGCCTCTTTTTTATATTATTACTTTAGAAATTAATTTTCATCCATAGTATGATAAACATTCATCACGTCATCATCTTCTTCGATTTTTTCAATTAATTTTTCAACGTCAGCCATTTCGGCTTCAGTAAGTTTTTTGATAATCTGTGGAATTCTCTCAAATCCTGACGATAAGATTTCAATGCCACGACTTTCTAATTCTTTTTGGATGGCACCAAAGCTCTCAAAAGGGGCATAAATTAAAATTCCATCTTCATCAGCGAAGATTTCTTCGGCGCCAAAATCAATAAATTCTAATTCCATTTCTTCAATGTCAATATTGTTATTTGGAATACGAAAATTGCAAGTATGATCAAACATGAATTCCACCGAACCTTGTGTTCCCAATGTACCGTTGCATTTGTTGAAATAGCTTCTCACGTTTGCCACTGTTCGGTTATTATTATCGGTAGCCGTTTCTATTAAAAGTGCAATTCCATGGGGGGCATATCCTTCAAATAATACTTCTTTATAATTGGCAGTATCTTTATCGGTTGCTTTTTTAATAGCACGTTCCACATTTTCTTTAGGCATATTGGCTGATTTTGCATTTTGCATGACAGCACGTAAACGAGAATTGGCCTCTGGATTTGGACCACCTTCTTTTACAGCCATTACAATATCTTTTCCAATGCGAGTAAATGCTTTAGCCATTGCTGACCAACGCTTCATTTTTCTGCCTTTTCTAAATTCAAACGCTCTTCCCATTTCTATCTTTACGGTTATTAATTTTAATACTAGGTATACTAATTTTTGATGAATGCAAAATTAATCTATAATTCTATTTCTACAAATTTAATTTTTGGATGAAGTTAAATCTTGGATGACAGCGGCTGCCTCAATAATATGAATATTAGACTTTATTGATTTTATATTTTCAGTATTGATGGTTTTTAAATAGGAATCATTTTTTTGAGATTCACTATCCGTAGTGTTTTGAGAAATATCAATTTCATGTGCCACTTGTGACATCTTTTCGACTTCTTTCCAAACTTTATTGACTTTGCTCACTTGACTAAAAACGTCCTCAAATTTTAAAGTAATAGGTTGTAAATCGTCATATAATCCATTGATTTCAGTATTTAAATCGTTTATTTTCTTTACGCGATTGTCATCAGAAACTCTTTTTTGACTTTTGCTAATGGCTTGTTCATAATTAAGGAAATTTACTTTGTCATAATTTGAATTGATTTCAATAACATCATTTTTAAAAGCAGTCTCATACTCACTTTCTCTCGGCATTTGTTTGTCAAATAAGGTTGGAACGAATACATCTGGCGTTATTCCTGATTTTTGATTGCTTTTACCCGTAATTCTGTAGAATTTTTCAATTGTTAATTTGATAAATTCATCTGGATTTCTATTGTTTTTTAAAGGAAAAATTCTTTGTATGGTTGCTTTTCCAAATGACTGGTTTCCGAGAACGACAGCTCGTTTGTAATCTTGCATGGCATTAGTAAAGAACTCACTTGCTGATGCTGAAAATCCATTGATTAATATTGCTACAGGATCGCTATACACTAAACCAATATATGGATCATCAATAATTACGTTTTCATTAAATTGGTTGTTCATAACCGCTATCGGTCCTTTATCGATAAAGATACTAATCATTTTAATAGCCTCTTCCATTGAGCCTCCTCCGTTGTTTTCTAAGTCGATAATTAGTCCTTCAATATGGTCCTGTTGCAATTTGGTAATTTCTTTAATTAAATCGTCACTGACATCTGATTTTCCGTTATCAAACTTGGCATAAAAGCTTGGTATTTTGATATATCCAATATTTTTTCCTTCTTGCTTTATGAAATAGCTGTAGATGGTGTTATCATAATTCTTCAAGATTTTTTTGGCTAGCTTTACTGAAAAGATTTCCCCTGTTTTTTTACGAAAAGTAAAATCAGCATTTTTGAAATTACTAGAACCAATAATGTCTCCAATTTTATTCATCGATACGCAAGAAACCAACAATTCTTCGCCTTTGCATTTGATTTTAATTATTTTATCACCCTTGTCGATTTTAGTATTATAGGCAGAACTCTCAGGCATAATTTCATCCACTGTTATTTCATTATTTTCATTGAGCGATAGAAAAAGTCCAAAAGTTAAATTATCGGCACTAACAGACGATAAAAAATTAGAACGTTCATTTTTAGAGAAGTATTCTGTATGAGGGTCAAAATAGGTACAAAATGCATTGTAGAATTTCCCTAGAAACTCTGCTTTGGTCAAGGTAAGTTGTGAGGATTTACAGGAATAAGAATCAAATACCTTTGCTTTTGATGTCGTCGAAATTGCACTAAAGTTGGCAAGTATGGAATCTTTATTTTGACTAACTTCTGCAATATCTTTTAGAACATCAAATAAGATTTTTCTTCTGTAAGAACTTTTGATTTCTTGTTCTTCTTTTTGCGGTGGAAATGTTTTCTTGGAAAACTCAATCTTTTCTTCGCTTGAAAATGAAAAGGGTTCGTTCTTTATACTTTCAATAATGGCACTATGACGTATAACTGCTTTAGAATACAAATTGTAAAAGTCATTTAAGAAATCACAATTTTCATGAACGATATAACTATCAATCGAAGATTGATGTTTTTTCAATTCAGTAACTTCCGATTCCAGAAACATTCGATTATCTGCATTTAAATCATTTAGGAATTTTTTAAATACAAAAACCGACAAACTATCGTCAATAGGTTTGCTTCGATAATGACCTTGTTGAATAATGGCGCTTATTCTTTGCAATGTTTTACAAGAACTCTTATCCAATTGTGAAAAGGAAAGAAGCGGAATTAAAGCAATTAGTATTATTTTTTTTATCAAAATTTCTATTTTTTGTAGAAAGGCATTTTTACCACTTTGGCAGCTACATTATTATTTCTAATTTTAATAAATATGTTGGAGTCAACTACAGCAAATTCAGATTTCACATATCCCATACCGATACCTTTTCCTAGACTTGGTGCCATGGTTCCTGATGTTACAATACCAATATTGTTTCCATTGGCATCAACAATTTCATAATCATGACGCGGTATTCCTCTTTCCAATAATTCAAATCCAACTAATTTTTTGCTAATTCCAGCTTCTTTTTGTGCTTTTAGATTAGCGGAATTAGTAAATTCTTTGTCAAATTTTGTAATCCAACCCAATCCGGCTTCTAGAGTAGAGGTAGTATCGTTGATGTCATTTCCGTACAAGCAAAATCCCATTTCTAATCGAAGTGTGTCACGAGCTGCCAATCCAATTGGTTTTATTCCAAATGCTGCGCCCGCTTCAAAAATTTTAGTCCAGATGATTTCCGCGTGTTCATTTTTGAAATAAATCTCAAAACCACCAGAACCTGTATATCCAGTAGCAGAAATAATGATGTTATTTAATCCTGCAAAATCTCCAATTTGAAAGGAATAATATGGCATATTTACCAAATCAATAGACGTCAACGATTGCATAGCTTCTGCTGCTTTAGGACCTTGAATTGCCAATAAAGAATAGTCATCAGAAGCGTTAATCATTTCAACTCCCAAATCATTGTGATCAGAAATCCAATTCCAATCTTTTTCGATGTTAGAGGCATTTACCACGAGCATATAGTCGTTATCGGCAATTTTGTAAACTATCAAATCATCAACAATGCCACCATCATTATTTGGTAAACAAGAGTATTGAGCTTTTCCATTCACTAATTTAGAGGCATCATTAGAAGTTACTTTTTGAATCAATGCTAAAGCGTTTTCTCCTTTTAAAAAAAACTCACCCATGTGGGACACATCAAAAACACCAACAGCATTTCTTACGGTTTCATGTTCTGCATTTACGCCTTCATATTGCACAGGCATGTTGTATCCTGCAAATGGTACCATTTTGGCTCCTAAACTTTCGTGAACGTGGGTTAACGCTGTATTTTTCATCTGTGATTTTAATTTGTTTGTTTAGCTTGCTAAAATAGTATTTTTTTATAGAATTTTCTGTTTCACAATAGTATATTTTCACTAAATTTTACCAATTGTATAAGAAAATAACCATGTATTATTCTTTACTTTTGCAATAAAAAAAGAAATGGCTCGATTTGAAGAAAATAATTTACCCAAAGCAAAACTCAACGTAAGTACCTTAAGCAAAGCAATCCTCATTTTCAAATATTCCGAAAATCATAAATGGAAATTTTATTTGGGTTTGTTATTTCTTTTGATGACTGGAGGAACTGCTCTTGCCTTTCCTAAATTACTAGGAATGTTAGTAGATTGTGTGAATGCTAAAGATTTGGTAAAAGCCAAAAACATAGCACTTGGTTTGATGTGTATTTTGCTTTTACAGTCGTTTTTTTCATTCTTCAGATTGTCGCTGTTTATCAATTTTACTGAAAACACGTTAGCCAATATACGATTATCGCTTTATAGCAATTTGATAAAACTGCCTATGACCTTTTTTGCTCAAAAGCGAGTGGGTGAATTGAATAGCAGAATCAGTTCGGATATTACACAGATTCAAGATACTTTAACAACCACTATAGCAGAGTTTTTACGTCAATTTATATTAATTATTGGAGGGATTATATTTCTGGCTACTATAAGTTTAAAACTAACTTTAATGATGCTGTGTATTGTGCCGGTAGTTGCTGTTGCAGCTGTTATTTTTGGCAGATTTATTCGAAAGTTTTCTAAAAATGTTCAAGATCAAGTAGCCGAAAGTCAGGTTATTGTTGAAGAGACACTACAAGGTATAACTAATGTGAAAGCATTTGCTAATGAATGGTATGAAATTGCTCGCTATAGAGGAAAGATTAATGAGGTTGTTAAATTGGCAATTAAAGGCGGACAATATCGCGGATATTTTGCTTCATTTATCATTTTTTGTTTGTTTGGCGCTATCGTTGCTGTGGTCTGGTACGGTGTAAGTTTGTGCATTAATGGCGAAATAAAAGGGGTTGGCGAATTAATTTCTTTCGTTTTGTATTCGACTTTTATCGGAGCTTCTTTTGGAGGAATTGCAGAACTATATGCGCAAATTCAGAAAGCAGTTGGAGCCACAGAACGTGTTTTTGAATTGTTAGAGGAAACTCCCGAAAAAATTAATGCAACGCAAAATCATTCTACCGAAAAGATAAAAGGAAATGTTACTTTTAAAAATGTGGCATTTTATTATCCCTCAAGGCCAGAAGTGCAAGTGTTAAAAGATGTAAGCTTTACAGCCAATTATGGTCAGAAGATTGCGATAGTAGGACCGAGTGGTGCTGGTAAATCTACCATCTCATCACTACTCTTACGTTTTTATGATATTGAAAGTGGACAGATTTTAATTGATGATAAAAACATTTACGATTATGATTTAGAAAACCTTCGAGGAAATATGAGTATTGTGCCACAAGATGTGATTTTGTTTGGAGGAACCATTCGAGAAAATATTGCTTATGGAAAACCAAATGCCACAGAGGAAGAAATTCTAATAGCTGCCAAGCAAGCTAATGCGCTGGATTTTGTAAACGGATTTCCAGAAAAATTTGATACTTTAGTGGGAGAACGAGGAATCAAACTTTCTGGAGGTCAGCGTCAACGTATCGCGATTGCTCGTGCCTTGTTGAAAAATCCAAGTATTTTAATTTTGGATGAGGCAACATCATCATTAGATAGTGAAAGTGAAAAATTAGTGCAAGAAGCTCTTGAGAATTTAATGGAAGGACGAACTAGTATTATTATAGCACATCGTTTAGCAACAATAAGAAACGCCGATGCCATTTTGGTTTTAAATGATGGAAGGATTGCTGAAAGTGGCACACACAAAGAGTTGTTAGAAATTGAAAATGGTATTTACAAGAATTTAAGTAATTTGCAGTTTAGTGAATATTGATAGGAGTACTTTTCGCTTATTGCAGAACAATAAAATAATTTGTAAGATTCTCTAAAGTATAGTACTTTTGTGCATGCAACACAACGTACTTATTTTAGATTTCGGCTCCCAATACACACAACTCATTGCACGCCGCGTTCGCGAATTTAATATATTCTGCGAAATTTTCCCCTACAATCATTATCCTAGCGATTTATCATCTTACAAAGCAGTTATTCTAGGTGGCAGTCCGTATTCGGTTCGAGCCGACGATGCGCTTCAAATCGATTTGTCTAATATTCGTGGAAAACTACCTCTGTTAGCCGTGTGCTATGGGGCACAATATTTGGCTCATTTTTCGGGTGGTGAAGTTGCTGCTTCAAACATTAGAGAATACGGAAGAGCCAATTTGACTTACATTAAAGAAGATGAACTGTTTTTTGAAAACGTTGAGCTCAATTCTCAAGTATGGATGAGTCACAGCGATACAATCCAACAATTGCCTACCAATGGTGTCAAACTTGCCAGTACCAGCGATGTAGAAAATGCAGCGTATAAAATTGAAGGCGAAACGACTTATGCAATACAATTCCATCCAGAAGTTTATCACTCCATCGATGGGAAGCAAATGTTAGAAAACTTTTTAGTAAAAATTGCTCACGTCCCTCAAAATTTCACTCCAAACGCTTTTGTAGGCGATTGTGTAAAAGACTTGCAAGAAAAAGTGCAAAACGATAAAGTCGTACTTGGTCTTTCGGGCGGAGTAGATTCAACCGTAGCTGCGGTGTTATTGCATAAAGCTATTGGTCAAAACCTTTATTGCATTTTTGTTAACAACGGATTACTCCGAAAAAACGAATTTGAAAGTGTATTGCATCAATATAAAGATATGGGATTGAATGTGAAAGGAGTTGATGCCTCAGAATGGTTTTTATCTGAATTAGCTGGAGTAGACGATCCCGAAACGAAACGTAAAATTATAGGAAGGGTATTCATTGAAGTGTTTGATGATGAAGCAAATCAATTGGAAGATGTAAAATGGTTGGCACAAGGAACTATTTATCCAGATGTTATTGAATCAGTTTCAGTAAAAGGACCATCGGCAACTATAAAATCACATCATAATGTTGGTGGTTTACCCGATTTTATGAAATTAAAAATTGTAGAACCGCTGCGAATGTTATTTAAGGATGAAGTACGAAGAGTGGGAGCTACTTTAGGAATTGATTCCGAATTATTAGGACGACACCCGTTTCCCGGCCCAGGATTATCGATTAGAATATTAGGCGATATTACTCCCGAAAAAGTACGTATCTTGCAAGAAGTTGATGCTATTTTCATAAATGGATTAAAATCCCACGGATTGTATGATAAAGTATGGCAAGCAGGTGCAATACTCCTGCCAGTAAACAGCGTAGGTGTTATGGGTGACGAACGCACCTATGAAAAAGTAGTTGCTCTTCGAGCTGTTGAATCTACCGATGGAATGACAGCTGATTGGGTACATTTGCCATATGATTTTTTAATGAAAATATCCAATGAAATCATCAATAAAGTAAAGGGAGTGAATCGAGTGGTTTATGACATCAGTTCTAAACCGCCTGCAACTATTGAGTGGGAGTAGAGGAATATTAGATTTCAAATTTTAGATATTAAATTTGCATATTACACGTAATGAAGCTTAATATCTTAATGGTTTTAAATAAAAAAAGTATGTTTAAAAGAGTTATTTACCTTGTCGTGTTCGTCTTTACTACTGCTATTTTCGCGCAGAGTTATACCAAGCACACCGTTGTCAAAGGAGAAACTATTCCTTCTATTGCGCAGAAATACAAAGTAACTCCTTTTGATATTTATAAGTTAAACCCCGATGCTAAAAATGGTATTCAGCCCGCATCGGTACTTTTAATTCCCAAAAGTGTTTCGGCTGTTGTGACAAGTAAAGCACCTGTATCTTTTAAAGAAAAAATACATGAAGTGGTAGCTGGTGATACGAAATTCAGCATCGCCAAAAAATATGGAATTACCGTTGCCGATTTAGAAAAATTAAATCCTGAGATTAAAAATAATCTGCCGTTAGGGTTTAAAGTTAAATTATCTTCACTAGTGCAGTCAAATGCGCCAGCGACTGTTAAACCAAAAGCTACCAACATTTCTTCAAGTACTCATGAGGTTGTTGCAGGTGATACAAAATTTAGTCTGGCTAAAAAGTATGGCATTTCGGTTGATGAATTAGAGAAGCAAAATCCAGAAATAAAAGATAAACTTCCATTAGGATTTCAATTAAAAATTAATAAAGGAGCTTCTTCCGATCCAATCGTTGGAGAAATAAAATCACATGCCAAATCTATAGATTTATTAGAATATACCGTTAAATCAGGAGAAACCGTTTTTAGTTTGACTCACCTTTTTAATTTATCAGAAGCATCTTTAATGGCATTAAATCCATCAATTAAAGATGGTGTCAAAGAAGGGATGGTGTTAAAAGTACCTGCAAATACTTCTTTTACCAAAGAAACCAAAAGTAGTTTAAGAGATTTGTCAAAATCTATTGTAACAGATAAGAAAAAACAATTGGTGTTATTTTTGCCTTTTAATGCTACTAAAATTCAGAGTGATTCGATCACTTCCGTTTCTGAGCGATTAAAGAAAGATAAATTCCTTAATTTAACTCTTGATTTTTATGCTGGAGCTTTAATGGCAATTGATTCGGCAAAAGTGTTAGGAATGAATGTAGATATTAAGATTTTTGATTCTGAAGAAACTAAAAATAGCACGAACGCCTTAGCAATAATTTCGAGCAGTAGTTTTGCTAATACCGATGCTGTTATAGGACCTTTTTATCAAGTAAATGTCGAAAAAGTGGCTGCTGCATTAGAAAGCCAAAATATCCCCGTGATTTCGCCATTATCTAAAGACGAAGGAAAGTCGTATAAAAATTTATATCAATCTATGGCACAAAGCGATGCCATTAAAAAAGCCATATTTGATTATATGCGTGCTAAGAATGGCAATATCATAGCCGTGATTGATCCCAAAAAAATAGCTATAAAACAATACATTCAGGAATTTCAAAAAGGGGTTAAGATTGTAGGGGCTTCAGATAAAGGCGGATTTGTAGCCGATAGTATCAAAAAATATTTTATTAAAAATAAAATGAATTATGTGGTGCTTGTTTCTGAAAAAACGGGTACTATTCTTACGGTTACGAATGCTATGCAAGCCGAAATGAAAGAGTATCAAATGCAATTGGTAATTTTAGAACCTAATGAATCATTAGATTACGAAGAAATCGATTTAAAGCGTCTGACTAAATTAAAAATGACCTATCCATCGGCTTCTCGCGATAATGATTCGGTGGAAGCATCTCAATTTGATATAGCATTTAAAAAGAAAAATAAAATATTTCCTAATCAATATGCCGTAAGAGGATTTGACTTAACATTTGACACTTTGTTGCGATTGTCCCAAAATAAGACCTTTGGGCAATCAATGAATGAAGATGCTAGTGAACAGATTGAAAGCAAATTTGATTATGAACAAAAACTTTCAGGAGGTTTTGCCAACAATGGGATTTACATTTTATATTACGACGAGGATTTAACTATAAAACAAGCACCATAATGCCTACTTCAATAATAACCTATTTGGGAGACTTACGAACATCATCCATACATCTACAGTCTGGTACAGAAATTCTATCGGATGCTCCAGTCGATAACCACGGGAAAGGTGCTGCTTTTTCACCAACAGATTTATTAGCCAATTCCTTGGGAAGTTGTATGATGACTATTATGGCGATTAAAGCTAACGAAATGGGAATCAATTTAATAGGTTCTACCGTTGAGGTAACCAAAGTTATGCAAGCCGAGCCTCGAAGAGTTGGACGTTTGGAAGTAATTATGAATATGTCCGTCTCTGAATCTGAAAAGAACCGAATCATCTTGGAACGTGTAGCGATGAATTGCCCTGTTTTTTTGAGTCTCCATCCCGAAATTGAG
>CAZSZH010000062.1:0-14611 GCA_964610785.1 uncultured Flavobacterium sp.
GTAAATGCCTATTACAATCCATCACTAAATGAAATTGTATTTCCTGCAGCGATATTGCAACCCCCTTTCTTTAATTTGAATGCTGATGATGCCGTAAATTATGGTGGAATTGGAGCTGTTATTGGTCACGAAATTGGTCATGGATTTGACGATCAAGGGGCTACTTTTGATGGAGATGGTGTCATGAGAAACTGGTGGACACCAGAGGATTTAACTAAATTTAAAGCAAAAACAGAAGCTTTAGTGGCGCAATATAGTGGTTTCAAAGCATTTCCTGATTTGAATGTAAATGGTGCTTTTACTTTGGGTGAAAACATCGGTGATTTAGGAGGATTGAGTATTGCTATAAAAGCCTACAAAATGAGTTTAAATGGAAAAGAAGCTCCTGTAATGGATGGTTACACGGGTATGCAACGAGTTTTCTTGGGTTGGGGGCAAGTTTGGTTAGATAAACAGCGCGAGGAAGCACTACGAAGTCAAATCGCTGGCGATCCTCATTCTCCCGCCAAATTTCGTATCAATGGGGTGGTTCGTAATGTGCCAGAATTTTATGAAGCTTTTAAAATCAAACCTACAGATTCATTATATCTAGCTCCTGAAAAACGAGTTAAAATTTGGTAATTTTAAATTAAATACTTGAAGCCCATCATTTTTGTTGGGCTTTTTTTGTAGTTCATTTCTTTAATCTAAATGAAAGAGCTTTATATTATTGTTAAAAATCTTAAAAAAGATATAATTTATGATATTCGTATTATTTTAAAGCTAAATTTGCGACATTAATAAAATAGCATAAAAAAAGCATGAGCTCCTTATTAAATAAAAAAATATCAACACCTTATATAATTCTTATTACAGTTCTTTCTGTAGGGATTACTTTTAGTATAACGAGTTTTATTAGTAATAAAAAGCAATCAGAACTAGAGAGTAAATTACAAGCTAATAACAGTTGTAATTATTCAGTTACAAGATTGGATGGATTTAAATTTGTAAAACCATTAATGTTTGTTGATGAGCCATGCGAAGGTGGTAATTTAGAACCAACAGAACAAGAAATCAATACTATTATCGACAATTATAAAAAGTTTAATGGGGTTATTTCTGCTTCTGTTTATTTAAGAGAATACAACACCAACAAATGGACGGCAATTAATGATGAAGAAAAATATGAACCAGGATCATTGTTTAAAGTGCCTGTTCTTATAACGTACTTAAGAATGAACGAGAAAACCCCTGGAGTATTGGACAAAGAGATTACGTTCAATCAACACTTTGTTGTTGATAAAAAGGTAGCTTTTAAAGACAAAGGGATTGAATTTGGAAAAACTTATAAGGTTAGAGAGTTATTGCGATATATGATTCAATATTCAGATAATAATGCAACCATATTATTAAATAACAACATCGATTCCAATGTGTTGATAAAATTATTTACTGATTTAGGTTTAGAGAAACCTCAAATAAGTGCTAGCCATTATTATTTCACTGTTAAAGAATATTCGTTATTCATGAGAGCATTATATAATGCTGGTTATTTATCAATAGATGACTCTGAATTTGCAGCAGGACTTTTAAGTAAATGTGAGTTTAAAGACGGAATTAGATCAGGTGTTCCTGAGAACATTTCAATAGCTCATAAATTTGGAGAATCAGGAACTCCAGCCGAAATGCAACTGCACGAGTCTGCAATTGTTTATTTGAAAGGTAAAACATATTTACTCACAGTAATGACCAAAGGAAAAGATAACAAAACCCTTGCTAAATTAATTGGAGATATTTCTGCGACGGTTTATAAAAACATGTTAAGCATGTAATCTTAAAAGAGAGCCGGTTACAATATTTTATTCGTTTGCAAATAATTTTGCTTTTTCATAAATCTTATCACTTTCCCAGCCTTTGCGTAGTAGAGTATCGCAAAATTTCTTTTGTTTTTTTAATTTGTTTTTTTCTGTGATGGTATTCCAAACCCTTTCAGAAAGCATTTCAAATAAGTCATTATATTCATCTTGAGGAATACTATTAAGCCCTTTAGTAATCAAATAATCTGAAATTTTTCGGACTTTAAGTTCATTTTTAATACGAACTTTTCCCCAATACTTTTGATGAAATTTACTGATGCTGAAGGTTAACGCAAACCGTTCTTCATTTAAAAAGTTACTATCAATCAAGTGAACGATAATTTGATTTCTTTCATTTTCAGTCAAAATAAAACTATGAAGTTTTTCTTGAACTTCGATATGACATCGCTCTTGGTAAGAACAATAGTATTCTAACTTTTGTATAATCTCTTGGGTATTATTTGGTGATTTAGAATTCAAAATAGAAATCTAGTTTTTAGTTTGTAATTACACAAATATATTGAAATTCCATATATAGTATAAAAAGGATAAATTATAAACCCACCTTTCGCAATTAAAATAAAGCTATTTATTACTTTTTCATACAATTTTTTCGATTTTATGACAAAAAAGAAACCCGCTCTTTGTGGAACGGGTTTACTATTTTCTAAAATAATGAATTTAGATTATGCTTCAAAGGGAATAATAGAAACAAACGACTTGTCGCCCGCCTTTTTCTGAAATTTCACAACTCCATCAACTCTTGCATGTAAAGTATGATCCTTACTAATGTAAACGTTTTCACCTGGATTGTGTTTTGAACCTCTCTGTCTTACGATAATGTTTCCAGCAATTGCAGCTTGACCACCATAAATCTTAACGCCTAAACGTTTAGAATGTGATTCTCTACCATTCTTCGAACTACCGACACCTTTCTTGTGAGCCATGATGTATTGGTTTTATAAGTTAATTACTCTTGGTTATCTGTTTTTTTAGCTTTTTTAGGAGCTACTACTACTTCTTCAGCTGCTTTTTCTGCTTTTGGAGCTTTAGCTTTTTTAGGAGCTACGTCTTCTACAGTTTCAACAACGGGAGTTGCTTCTTTTTTTGGAGCTGCTTTCTTTCCACCAGTAGCACTAATTCCTTCAATAAGAATTTGTGTTAAATACTGACGGTGACCATTTCTCTTTTTGTAACCTTTTCTTCTTTTCTTTTTGAAGACAATTACTTTATCACCTTTTAAGTGTTGTAACACTTTGGCTTCTACCGAAGCACCTTCTATAGCTGGGGCGCCTAAAGTAATGTTTCCATTATCATCTAATAAAAGAACTTTATCAAAAGAAACTTTTGAACCTTCTTCACTAGATAAGCGGTGAACATAAACCTTTAAGTCTTTGCTTACTTTAAATTGTTGCCCTGCTATCTCTACGATTGCGTACATAACAAATTTGTTTAGTTAATTTTTTTAAGGTTGCAAATATACAAATAATTATTTCTCATGCAACCCTAAAAGCAAAAAAGTTTTCCTTAAAATCAACTCATTACATTTTTAATTGTATTTAAAATTAAAATGAATAAAAAATCTACTTTTGTGTAACGAAAAGTACAATTAAAACACTAATGGTGCTATCAACTAAAATTTAAATAGTTTTTATGAAAAAATCTTTAATCGCTTTAAGTCTAATGCTTATGCTAGGAGGAACCGCACACGCCCAAAAGGTGGCTTTTGAGGAATACGATTTAGACAATGGACTACATGTTATTTTGCATAACGATCCATCAGCGCCAGTGGTGATAACTTCGGTTATGTACCATGTTGGAGCTAAAGATGAACAACCAGACAGAACTGGATTTGCTCACTTTTTTGAACACCTTTTATTTGAAGGAACACAAAACATCAAACGTGGCGAATGGTTTAAAATTGTATCTTCCAACGGAGGAGTAAACAATGCCAATACCACAGATGATCGAACATATTATTATGAAGTTTTCCCGTCCAACAGTTTAAAACTTGGTTTGTGGATGGAATCGGAACGAATGATGCATCCGGTAATTAATCAAATTGGGGTAAATACCCAAAATGAAGTTGTTAAAGAAGAAAAGAGAAAAAGTTACGACAACAGACCTTATGGTCAGATTTTTCAAGAAGTTAAGAAAAATATATTTACAAAACATCCATACCGTTGGACTACCATTGGTTCCATGGCTCATTTAGATGCAGCAAAGTTGGAAGAATTTCAAGCATTCAACAAAAAATTCTATATTCCAAACAATGCAGTATTGGTAGTAGCAGGAGATATTAATAATCCTACTGAAACCAAACAATGGATTGAGCAGTACTTTGGTTCAATTAGCAAACAACCCGCTATTGTAAGACAAAAATTTGTAGAAGATCCTATCACAAAAACAATCAATGCGACTTTTGAAGATGCAAATATTCAAAAACCGATGATGATTACTGCCTATAGAACTCCATCTATGAAAACTCGTGATGCTAGAGTATTAGATTTTATTTCAACGATTTTGAGCGATGGTAAAAGTTCTCGTTTGTACAAAAAGATTGTTGACGATAAAAAAATGGCATTAGAAATTGGAGCTTTTAATAATAGTCAAGAAGATTATGGAACTTATATCATCTACGGATTGCCTCAGGGTGAATTTACAACAGCTGATTTAGTAAAAGAAGTTGACCAAGAAATTTTAGGACTTCAAACCGAGCTAATATCTGAAAAAGAATTACAAAAATTACAAAACAAATACGATAGCCAATACGTTGATGGAAATTCAAATGTAGAAGGTATCGCTAGCAATTTGGCCTCGTTTTACTTATTATATGGTGATGTAAATTTAATCAACACTGAAATTGAAATGTACCATTCTATCACTCGCGAAGAGATAAGAGAAGTAGCTAAAAAATATCTAAATCCAAATCAACGTTTAATTTTGGACTATGTTCCAGCCAAAGATAAAGCTGATAACAAATAAATTTACGACTCATGAAAAAAAATATAGCAATACTAATATCAAGTTTGTTCCTTACGGTAATTATGCAAGCACAAGATAGAACCCAACCAAAACCTGGTCCGTCGCCAAAAATCAACATTAATAAACCTGAAACTTTTTCGTTACCAAATGGATTAAAGGTTTTAGTAGTTGAAAATCATAAATTACCACGTGTTTCCTTTAGCTTGACCATTGACAATGCTCCTTATGCCGAAGGTGACAAAAAAGGAGTAAGTACTTTACTGGCATCGTCGTTAGGAAATGGATCTACAAAAATTTCTAAAGATGCTTATAACGAAGAAATTGATTTTTTGGGTGCCGACATCAGTTTTTCCTCACAAGGGGCATTTGCAAACGGACTATCTAAATATTCCAAAAGAATTTTAGAATTAATGGCTGATGGTGCATTAAACCCTAATTTTACTCAAGAAGAATTTGATAAAGACAAAGAGAAATTAATAGAAAATTTAAAAACTCAAGAAAAAAACGTTACTGCCGTTGCGGGAAGAGTGGAGAATGTTCTAGCCTATGGTAAAGGACATCCATCTGGAGAATATTTAACGGAAGCCTCGATCAAAAATATTTCCCTTGACGATGTAAAAGCAAATTATAATTCTTATTTTGTTCCTGAACATGCCTATTTAGTGGTTCTTGGAGATGTAAAATTAAAAGAAGTAGAAAAAGCGGTAAAAAAACTTTTCGGTCAATGGACTAAAGCATCAGCACCAAATGTCTCTTATTCAGACCCTAAAAATGTTTCAACAACACAAATCAATTTTGTAGACATGCCTAATGCGGTTCAATCCGAAATCGCTATCATCAATACTATCAAAACTAAATTGTCTGATCCAGATTTATTCCCATTAATTTTGGCAAATCAAGTACTTGGAGGCGATTTTAATGGTTATTTGAATATGAACTTACGTGAAAAACATGGTTGGACGTATGGCTCTTATTCTAGTGTTGGTTTTAATAAATATGTTTCTAGCAAATTCAAAGCCAATGCTCAAGTACGAAATGCAGTTACCGATAGTTCAGTAGTTGAAGCGCTTAAAGAAATTGGCAGAATTAGAACCGAAAAGGTTTCTGATGAAGTTTTAAACAATGTGAAAGCTGGTTATATCGGGAAATTTGTAATGCAAGTTGAAAAACCAGAAACGGTGGCTCGTTATGCCTTAAATATTGAAACACAAGGGTTGCCAGCAGATTTTTATGAAAACTACATCAAAAACATCAATGCGGTTACTGCAGATGATATTTTGAGAGTAGCCAACAAATACTTTCTTGCTGATAATTTAAGGATCATTGTAACAGGAAAAGGGTCTGATGTAATTCCGGGATTGGAAAAATTAAAATTACCAATGTTCTATTTTGATAAATATGGTAATCCAACCGAAAAACCAAAAATGAAAAAGGCGGCTCCTGCTGGAGTAACGGTAAAAACTGTTTTAGACAATTATATCAATGCCATTGGTGGTGAAAAAGCTGTTTTGGGAGTAAAAACTTTATTTGCAAGTGGTTCTTCAGAAATTGAAGGCGCACCAGCTCCACTTTCTTACACCTCTAAAAAAGAAGCTAAAGGGAGAACATTATTCAAATTAGAATTAGTTGGAATGATGGAAATTTCTAAACAAGTAATAGGTGACAAATCGGGTTATTCTGCTGCGCAAGGACAAAAGAAAGATCTAACTCCAGAGGAATTTGCTGAAAAAAAAGCTACAGCTACTACATTTGAAGAATTGTTGTTGTCTAAAAAAGCAGATGTAACTTTAGATGGAATCGAGCCAATTAACGGAAGTGATGCCTATGCTATTAAAAACGGAAAAACCACATTATATTATGATGTAAAAAGTGGTTTGAAATTAATGACATCATCCACTACTGAAAGAAATGGGCAAAAAATGACTTCAACAATAACTTATAGCGATTATAAGGAGGTGAAAGGAATTAAAGTCCCATTTAATATTGTTATGTCTCAAGGAAGAGATATCGAAATTAAAATTTCGGATGTTAAAATAAACGAAGGAGTTACCGATGAGGATTTTCAATAAGCTGTATTAAAATAGACTAACAAAGACCGTTTCAAAATTTAATGAAACGGTCTTTTTTTTATTGTTACTATGATCAAAAGGACAGGTTGAATATTATTAGTTCAAAAATTCTAAATATTCCATCTTGATGTAGAATTTTTATGATTTAGCACTACTCATTTTCTTCTAAAAAAACCAAAAACCTTTTATGAATATCGTTACTTTTTTGAGCATTAAAAATACGTAAACAATCAAAAAATAAGATATAAAAAAATGCTTCCATGGATAGGAAGCATTTATTATTTGAATAATTATTCTTTATTTTATTTGTTAATTTTTAAAACCCCTATTTGATCATTAGCATTAAGTATTATTTCATTTTTAGAAATAACCATACTAGATGTTATTTTTGGGCGAATTTTACTTTCTTTATAAGAATAAATAACTTCTTTTTTCATTTCTCCACTTGCATCAACAGTCAACAAGAATAATGCATTTTTAGAACTTGAAGAAAACATTGATTTTGTACTTCTTTTGGTTTCTTTATCGTTTTGAGCTTCGGCATTTTTCTCTAAATCCTCATAAATTATATACACTTTGTTGTCATAAAAAGTTGAAATAATCGACGGATTTTCAGCATTCATTTGGTATTTAGGCATTTTTGAAACCGATTCGATTTCAGACTTACTATTAATATTGATAATTGCAATATCACAATAATAATAGTAATATCTGGTATAACTTCCATTTTGAGAAGTCGAAGTAACTACAACTAATTTATATTGCTCTGCTACGACAACTGAACCTCCATCATTTCTTTGAAAAATGTTTCTAACTTTATACGGAACATAGTCCTCAGCTTTTTTTGGTTTATCTGGATATAATCCCTCCAATTCATACTTTTTGGAAGACTTTAAGGTTAAGGTACTACAATCTATATTGGCAGAGAACATTTCATCAGAAATTAATGTTTTCTTTCCTTTACCAAAAAAACCGCTGTTTAAGATTTTTAAAAAACCCGTACAAATCATTGTATTATTTTGACCGGGAATAACATCAATAGATTCAATTTCTTTTTCTGGATAATCAAAATCAAATTCTTTGGGTTTGTTGTCTTTATTAATTACCACTAATTTATAATAGTACTCACTTTGTCCTTTTGCTTTTTCTTCTTTTTCTTTATAAACTTTTGCAAGTACATAAACATTACCTAAATTATCTACATCAACACTTTGAGTATAAAATTTAGAAGATCTAATTGGTAATTGCGTAGACTTATCTAAAATCACTTGCGTAAAATCAGAATTATACACTTTAAAGTTTAAGGTGCTTGGATCTTTTTTCTTACCTTTTAACTCATTATAAACCACAACTTTTGTAGAATCTGGAGAAATATTTCTTAAACCAAAGTTTAGTGCTTTTTCATCCGCTTCATCCAATACCAAAGTTTTATCACTTGTAGTTAAATTCATATCGGTAAAAGACCCTAATAAGATGTCTTTGTCAGCTTTTCGATCATTTTCTCTTACAAAATGAACTATTCTATCTTTTACAAAATAAGCTCCTAAATAATTGTATCGTTTAGCATCGATATTGAAATTTATGGCTTTTTCAGCTTTAAAATTCAAATTTTTGTCGTATTCCCTTCCTATTAAATGGTCGTCATTATCCTTGTGGATAGTGTAATATCTTCCATTTTTTCCTCCTAAAATGGAGACGTTTCCTTTAGTCTTGATTCTTTCTGCCCACTTAAGATCAACACTTTGAGCGCTAACGACAACAGTAACTAATAATAGTAATACGTTTAAATATTTCATTTTAACAAGAGTTTTTTGTAAAAATAAATTATTTTTGCCAATTAACAAATATTTATAACCAAATGACGAAAAGATTATTAATTACAGCAGCATTATTTTTATCGGTATTGAATTACGCTCAAGTAAAAACTAACGAACCAACTACACCAACTCCAACAAAAATTAAGGTATACACTCCATCTGGGGCAGCAGGTTCTCAAAAAAGCTCAAAAGACAACTCCTATAAATGGGATGTAAAAACCGACCTTTTCGCCATTGTATCGGGCGAATTTCCTCTTATTGGCGAATATCGTTTTGCTCGTAAATTTAGTGTGGAAGCGTCTGCGGGAGTTACTTACGCTTATTTATCAAACAATGATCTTTTTTCCAATAATACTAACGATACTTATAGCAACGACAATACGAAAGCAGCAATGGGAACAGCTTTTAGAGGTAATATTAAATTTTATCCTTCTTCAGACTATGATGCTATTGAAGGTTGGAATTTTGGTATTCAAGTTTTTTCAAAAACCACCAATAGAGACTATAACTTATCAGGAGATGCAGGTGTTGCATTGAACGGATTTAAAGACAGTAAAACTAAAACGGGTGTGTCTTTAATTATTGGTAAACAAATATTTCAAGATTCTAACGTTACCTTTGAAAGTTTTGTAGGAGTTGGTTTTGCTAACATCAAAAGAGAGGTAAGTACTGCAGACTATGACAGCAGTACTTCTAAATATACCGTATCAACATTCACAACCACTGAAACTAAACCAAATGTTCAATTAGGTTTTAGAATAGGATTTGGAAACTAAAATGACGTTACTAAAATAAGGGTATTTTTTTAGAAATTATAAAAGCTTTGTTAATATTCAATTGGTTAACAAAGCTTTTTTTAATGGGATAAGGTCAGTATATTGTTTTTACCTTCATTTACAATCAAGCCTCCTGTGTAAGTCCCTGTAAAATAACAATCAAAACTATTTTTCTCTAACTTTACAACAGGTGTTTCTTTTGGTTGTCGAACAGATTCTATACGAATATGTTCTCCTATAATCTGACCTTTTTCGATCCATACATGACCATAAGTGGAAGCGTAAGGTTCTATTATTGTGCCATAAAATATATTGTGGTTCCCTCCTTCAACTTTTAAACATACGTCAAAAGCTCCTCCAGAAATAACCCCATGGTAAAAGCTATTGGAATTAATAAATGATGTTCCATCTGGTGTAATACTAATTCCTATTTTGGCATGACGAATACGCACATCATAAAAGCTACTGTAAGCAATTCCACCATGATTTTCAGCTAAAAAGTGCAAGGCAGTTCCATTCACAAATCCAAAAATGAGAACATTGGTTAGCGAAAAACTCTCTACTAAATTGGAAGATGCTTTGATCACTAAGCCATCCGTAGCTTTACTAGTTTTATCATAAATAGTAAAATTATTCAACACGACATTAGACCCTGTGACTTGCATTGCTGCTGCCGTGCCGGTATACCAAAAAATAGTGCCGTTATTAGGCGTTTGATTGGATGTAGAACCTCTTCCTGAACCCATAATAGTTACACCTGCTTTAACAACAAGTGTTTCATTAAATTTTATATATCCTGGTTTTACAAAAATAGTTGCGCCAGTTATTGCCGCACTATCTATTGCTTTTTGAAACGCAGCACTATTATCAACTTTAGTATTGTTCATTACCACTCCAAAATCTTCTGCATTAAGCATATTTTGTGCCTTTAGCTGATTTGAAAAGATACAGAAATACGCTAACAATAGTATGGTAGTTATTTTTTGTTTTATCATCATATATTTTTTTTCACAAAAAAACCTCATCTATTGAAAAGATGAGGTCATTCATTATAACGTTTCTTTCAACCATTTGTAGAACTCGCTTTGCCAAACCATACCGTTTTGTGGTTTCAACACCCAGTGATTTTCTTCTGGAAAATATAGCAATCTGCTTTTAATGTTACGCAATTGTGCCGCTTGAAAAGCTTCTTGCCCCTGCCCTATTGGTACTCGAAAATCAATTCCTCCCTGGATGATCAGTATTGGGGCGTTCCATTTGTCTACATAGTTAATTGGATTGAATGTTGTATATGTTTTTTGAGCTACTTTATTATCTTTCTCCCAATAAGCACCCCCAAAATCCCAGTTATTGAAGAAAACTTCTTCGGTAGTACCAAACATACTTTGTGTATTGAACACCCCATCATGAGCAATGAATGTCTTAAATCTATGGTTGTGTATTCCAGCTAAATAAAACACCGAATACCCACCATAACTAGCCCCGACACATCCAAGGCGGTTTTTGTCTACATAACTTTCTTTCGCTACATCGTCAATCGCAGATAAATAATCGTCCATTACTTGACCTCCCCAATCTTTTGAGATTTGTTCGTTCCAAGCTTGTCCGTGACCATACATTCCTCTTCGATTTGGCGCTACTACAATATACCCTTGTGATGCCATTAAAGAGAAATTCCAACGGAAAGAATAAAACTGTGTTAATGGCGATTGTGGCCCTCCTTGACAATATAAAAGTGTTGGATATTTTTTCGTTTTATCAAAGTTTGGGGGAAGAACTACCCAAACCAACATTTTTTTACCATCAGTAGTAGTAACATATCTTCGCTCATATTTAGGTAACGATAGCTTGTTATAAATTTCGTCGTTTACTTTAGTCAATTGTGTCCAAGTATTCTTTTTTACATTATAAGAATAAATTTCTAAGGCATGGTTCATATCGGTTCTTGTCAATAATGCATTATCACCATTAATATCAACAATATCGTGTACATCAAAGTCACCAGTGGAAATTTGCTTCACCGTGATGGCTATTTTAGTTACTCCGGGAAAATTCACTTCAAACAATTGTTGTGTTCCATCTACGGGTGAAATAAAATATACTTTTTTACCGTCTTTACTCCATTTAAAACTTTCAACTGTGCCGTCGTAGCTAGCGGTAAGATTTATGTCGATTCCCTTAAATCGGACGATAATGTCGTTTTTATCGGCTTCATAGCCATCGCGTTTCATTTGTAACCATGTTAAATCTCCACTTGGTGAAAAGGTTGGATTAGTATCATAACCTAAGTTTTTTTCGGTTAAATTCTTGGTTTCTTTGGTTTCTAAACTGTATTCATACAAATTAGTGTTGGTAGAAATAGCATATTCGGTTCCGAATTTCTTTTTGCAAACATAAATGATGCTTTTACTCGTTGGCGACCAAATGTAATCTTCATCACCACCAAAAGGCTTTTGCGGAGTGTCAAATGGTTCACCTTTCATGATGTCAATAGGAGTACCATTTTCTTTATATTCGCTATAGAAAACGTGATTGTGAGTACCTTTATTCCAAGTATCCCAATGACGGTAATCTAAACCATTATAAATTTGCGCATTCGACTTTTGCAAATTTGGATAGTAATCCTTCCCCAAAACATTTTCTGTTTTTACTTCATCGGTAGTTAGAATGTACTTACCATCTGGCGAAATATTTTTATCGACAACCAAGTCCTTTATATCTTTTACTTCTGTAGCCATTCCACCCGTTACGGGCATATTATAATACTTGCTTTTTAGATTGTTAGCTTCCATGTCGGGAGTGCTAACTTTGTAGACTATTGATTTACCATCTTTAGACATTCCAATGACAGATAGACGACCTAACTTCCAAAGCATTTCTGGCGATAATAGTTGTTGTGCTGATGCGGCTATACTCATAGTGCTAAAGATTATAAAAAATATTTTTTTCATTGTAACTACTTGTTTTTTTTTAATAAGAGGTTAAAAGTAGGAAAATAATTTTTATAAAACGTTTTGATTATTTGCCTTTTGTGGGTGTACTTAAAAATAAACTAGATAAAAAGGGATGGTAAATTCTGCTGATCTATATTCATTTCAAAATTCAATATCCTTGTTGAATATTCCAAGTTCAAAAAAAAGATAATCAAAGTTGTGAAAGCTTTATATCCTATTCATCAACTCCAACGCCTTGTTAATACTCTTTACATTTTCAAAAGTTACCAGCAAGCGAAGTCCGTTTTTGGTATCTTTTTCTTTCATTTTACACAAATTGCTGTTCGTTTGTACAAACTGTACCATTTTCATAAAACGATTCGATTGGTAGAAATCGCTTTGTTGGTCACCTACAAAATAGCCCACCATCTTGCCTTGCTTCATCACCAGTTTTTCAATACCAATACTCGTGGCTTTCCACTTAATGCGGATGCTGTTGAGTAACGCCAGCGCTTCTTTAGGTAAAGCTCCAAAACGGTCGGTAAGTTTTTGTTCGTATTTCAGTAAGTTTTCTTCGTCTTTTATGATTGCTAATTCGTTGTAAAGTGTCAATCTTTCAGTAATGCTGTTGATGTAGTCGTCCGGAAACAGCAATTCAAAGTCGGTGTCGATTTGTAAATCTTTAACGTATTCTTTAGTTTCAATATCATTTTCGGTTGGATACAAGTCTTTGAATTCGTTTTCTTTCAACTCTTCAATGGCTTCGTTCATGATTTTTTGGTAGGTATCAAACCCAATATCGTTGATGAAACCACTTTGTTCACCACCCAATAAATCGCCAGCACCACGAATCTCTAAATCTTTCATGGCAATGTTAAAGCCGCTTCCCAGTTCACTAAACTGCTCTAAAGCATGAATGCGTTTGCGAGCATCGTCGGTCATTGCCGAATAAGGCGGCGTGATGAAATAACAAAATGCTTTTTTGTTGCTTCGACCCACACGACCGCGCATTTGGTGCAAATCGGACAATCCAAAATTATTGGCATTGTTGATGAAAATGGTATTTGCATTCGGCACATCCAAACCACTTTCAATAATGGTGGTAGCAACCAAAACGTCGAATTCGCCATTCATGAACGCCAACATTAATTCTTCAAGTTTCTTGCCATCCAACTGCCCGTGACCAATGCCCACACGAGCATCGGGCACCAATCGTTGAATCATTCCTGCCACTTCTTTAATATTTTCAATACGGTTGTTGATGAAAAATACTTGTCCGTTACGTTGAATTTCATACGAAATGGCATCACGAATCAACTCTTCGTGAAAACGTACCACATTAGTCTCTATAGGATAACGATTAGGTGGCGGTGTAGTTATCACCGATAAATCACGCGCTGCCATCAAGGAAAATTGTAGCGTTCTCGGAATAGGCGTTGCAGTTAAGGTTAACGTATCAACATTAGCAGATATGGTTTTGAGTTTGTCTTTAACATTCACACCAAACTTTTGTTCTTCGTCAATAATCAACAAGCCTAAATCTTTAAACTTGACATCTTTGTTGACCAATTGGTGGGTTCCAATGATGATGTCAACTCTACCTTCGCCCAATAATTTTATGGTTTCCGATTTTTCTTTCGCAGTTCTAAAACGATTCAAGTAATTCACCGTTACCGGCATGTCTTTCAATCGCTCGGAAAAAGTTCGGTAATGTTGGTACGCCAAAATAGTGGTGGGTACTAAAACAGCGACTTGCTTGCCGTTATCCACCGCTTTGAAGGCGGCACGAATAGCCACTTCTGTTTTACCAAAACCTACGTCACCACAGACTAATCGGTCCATCGGACGGTCGGTTTCCATGTCGGCTTTTACATCTTGAGTAGAAGTAATTTGGTCGGGCGTGTCTTCGTAAATGAACGAACTTTCGAGTTCTTTTTGCAAATAACTGTCGGGCGCACAAGCAAAACCTTTTTCCAATCGGCGTTTGGCATACAACTGAATTAAGTTGAACGCAATGTGTTTAACGCGTGCTTTTGTTTTTTGTTTCAATGCTTTCCAAGCACCCGAACCTAGTTTGTAAATCTTTGGTGGCACACCGTCTTTTCCGTTGTATTTTGAGATTTTATGTAGCGAGTGAATGCTCACATACACAATGTCGTTGTCGGCATAAACTAGTTTAATAGCTTCTTGGGTTTT
>CAZSZH010000063.1:0-13773 GCA_964610785.1 uncultured Flavobacterium sp.
TGTTGTAGGCCGTCCCGAAAGAACAAATAATCGTTTTCATTATGTGAGGTCTGGATTACCTGCTAAACGTCTTTCAAGCGCTTTCGATTCTGTTACCTTATACGGAAACGATCCGCACGTTCGACCAGATATTTATGGAAAAATCGGAAATGATCGGGTTTCGATTTGTTGTTGAGACGATGCTAAAAAATTGTATTCGGGTTTCGACTTGAGTCATCCGTTAACATCGGTTTCGATGACCATCAATGGTCCGGCACCAATGTTGTTGGGTTTTTTCATGAATGCTGCTATTGATCAGAATTGCGAAAAATACATTGTTGAACACAATCTTCAAGTAGAAGTTGAAGAAAAAATAAACGAAATCTATAAGAAAAAAGGAACAGTCCGACCTAAATACCAAGGCGATTTACCTGAAGGGAATAACGGTTTAGGTTTGATGCTTTTAGGGGTTACTGGAGATCAAGTGTTGCCTTTAGATGTTTATAATGATATTAAAGTTAAAACATTGGCTCAAGTTCGCGGAACGGTTCAAGCCGATATTTTGAAAGAAGATCAAGCGCAAAATACCTGTATTTTCTCTACCGAATTTGCCTTGCGATTAATGGGTGACGTGCAAGAATATTTCATCCAACAAAATGTGCGTAACTTCTATTCGGTTTCGATTTCGGGCTACCATATTGCAGAAGCTGGAGCGAATCCAATTACGCAATTGGCGTTTACCTTAGCAAATGGTTTCACATACGTGGAATACTATTTAAGTCGCGGCATGAACATCAATGATTTTGGTCCAAATTTATCGTTCTTTTTCTCCAATGGAATCGATCCAGAATACGCTGTTATTGGTCGCGTAGCTCGTAAAATTTGGGCGAAAGCCTTAAAAAATAAATATGGTGCTAACGAAAGAGCGCAAATGTTGAAATACCATATTCAAACCTCAGGTCGTTCGTTGCACGCCCAAGAAATTGATTTTAATGACATTCGTACGACTTTGCAAGCTTTGTATGCGATTTATGACAACTGTAACTCGTTGCACACCAATGCGTATGATGAAGCCATTACGACACCAACCGAAGAATCCGTTCGAAGAGCCATGGCCATCCAGTTAATTATTAACAAAGAATTAGGTTTGGCTAAAAATGAAAATCCAATTCAAGGTTCGTTTATTATAGAAGAATTAACCGATTTAGTGGAAGATGCTGTCTTGCAAGAATTCGACCGAATTACCGAGCGCGGTGGAGTTCTTGGTGCTATGGAAACGATGTACCAACGAAGCAAAATTCAAGAAGAGAGTTTGTATTATGAAACCTTAAAACATTCCGGTGAATTCCCAATTATTGGAGTAAATACGTTCTTGAGCTCAAAAGGTTCACCGACAGTGATTCCTGCAGAAGTGATTCGTGCAACCGAAGAAGAAAAACAATACCAAATTGATATGTTGACTAATCTTCACAAAACAAGTGGAGAAAAAGTAGCGGAACAGATTGCTGTTATTCAAGATGCTGCAATCAACAACCAAAATATTTTTGAAAAATTAATGGAAGCTACTAAGGTTTGTTCGTTAGGACAGATAACCAATGCGTTGTTTGAAGTTGGTGGTCAGTATAGAAGGAATATGTAATTCATTTTTTTTATTTTTATAATGAACCCAACCATCAAAACATTCCCAAACACGAAATTCATAGGTAAAAACCTTTCTTTTACCTATTCCGATTATCGTGCCTTTGAATTATGGAGTAGTTTTATGCCAAGACGAAATGAAATTCAAAAGGTAATTGGTTTCGAATTATATAACATTCAAATCAATCCCGATAATTTTGATTTTCATCCCAATACGCCTTTTGTGAAATGGGCAGTTGTTTCAGTATCTAATTTTGATTTTATTCCAGAAGGATTCGAAACCTTAGAGATTCAAGAGGGTTTGTATGCTGTTTTTCAATACAAAGGAGATCAATCGAATTCGCCTGCATTCTTTAATGCTATTTATACCGAATGGTTGCCTGCTTCCAACTATGAATTGGACTATAGACCCCAATTTGAGATTTTAGGAGAAAAATACAAAACCAACGATCCAAATTCGCAAGAAGAAATATGGATTCCGGTAAAGCATAGAAATATTGAAGTTATTGGTAAGAAAAAATAACGTTCACATCTATTTTAGTATTAAATCACATTTTTTTTATCTGATTATTAGAAAGAATTTTTTGAATTTTAGCATTCAATTCGATTTTCTATAGAATTTCTTTCGTCTTTTTTTGCTCCGTTATATCGCTTAAATGTACTCGTAACGCATCAACAGAAATACTGATTTCCCAAAAAGAAATCCCCAAAGATAATAATAAACTGAGCATGCTAGCTCCAAATAGAAATAGACCCGCTATTTGCCATTCTAAAAACAATACTAACATGGCTAAAACGGATAGAAATAAACACATCACCCCAAATAACTGCATATAGCGAATTAGCGTTAACCGCATATTGAGGTTTTTAATTTCAAGTAGGATGCTCTTGGTCTGTACTTCGTCATAATTCTTTTTCAATCCTCGTACAATTTGTGCAATCGTTAAAAATCTATTAGTGTAGGCTAATAAAATCAAGGAAGTAGCAGAGAATAATAGAGCGGGAGTTTCTATGTGTAAAGTCATGGTATGGAGGTTTCGTTTATCAATTGCGAAGGTCGATAAAAATAATTGAGTTCTACAAAAAAACCTGCAAGTTCTCACTCACAGGTTGTAATCTATCTTATGTTATATACAGTGTTATTTGATAAGTTCAAAACTTCTCTTAACAAAAGCAGTCAATTCTTCACCTTTCAACAATCCTTGAGAAATTTTAGCCAAGTCTAAAGCTTGTTTTACCAAACTTTCTTGCACCGATTTGTCATCTGTATTTAATATAGTTGTGGCTAATTCAGAATTTGAATTCACTACTAAATTATACATTTCAGGGAAATTACCCATTCCGAACATTCCGCCTCCGCCAGTTTGACTCATTTCTTTCATTCTACGCATGAACTCAGGTTGTGTAATCATAAAAGGAGCTGCATTGCTATCCATTGGTTCTAATTGTACCGAATAATTTGCTTTTGGAACAATCTCCTCAACAACAGTTTTCAACTTAGTAGCTTCATCCTCCGATAATTTTGAGATTTGTGTTTCCTCCTTCTGAATCAATTTATCAATATGGTCGGCATCTACTCGAACAAAAGTCAAGTTTTCATTATCACCTTCTAATTTCTGAATCAAATGTGAAACAATTGGGGAATCTAATAATAAAACTTCATAACCTTCATCTTTCGCAATATCAATATAGCCATGTTGTGTTTCTTTGTTAGAAGCATAAAGCACTACTAATTTCCCGTTTTTATCCGTCTGATTTCCCGTAATGGCTTCTTTCAATTCCGCTAAAGTATAGTATTTGTCATTTACTGTTGGGTACAAAACAAAATCACCTGCTTTTTCATAAAATTTAGGTTCCGATAACATTCCGTATTCCAATACAATTTTAATATCGTTCCATTTTTTCTCGAAGTCTTCTCGGTTTTCATTGAATAATGCTTTCAATTTATCTGCTACTTTACGAGTGATATAATTGGAAATTTTCTTAACATTACTATCAGCTTGTAATCCAGAACGAGAAACATTTAGCGGAATATCTGGCGAGTCAATCACACCTTTCAGCATTCCTAAAAATTCAGGAACAATTCCTTCAACGTTATCGGTTACAAAAACTTGATTTTGATACATTTGAATCTTGTCTTTTTGCATTTGCATGTCGTTAGACAATTTAGGGAAATACAAAATTCCTGTCAAATTGAACGGATAATCTACATTCAAATGGATATTAAATAAAGGCTCTTCAAATTGCATTGGATACAATTCGTGATAGAATTTTTTATAATCTTCATCCGTTAAATCAACGGGTTGTTTCGTCCAAGCTGGATTCGGATTATTGATGATGTTATCAACTTCTTTATATTCTGTTTTGTAGTCTTCTGGAGCATCTTCAGGCTTTGGAAGTGCTTCTTGCTTAGTTCCGAATTTAATCGGAATTGGCATAAATTTATTATATTTAGTAAGTAATTCTTTGATTTTGAATTCTTCCAAAAATTCTAAAGAATCTTCGGCAATGTGAAGAATAATTTCTGTTCCTCTAGTTGTTTTATCAGATGATTCTAAAGTAAACTCCGGACTTCCGTCACATGTCCAATGTGCTGCTGGTTCGTCTTTGTACGATTTAGTGATGATTTCTACTTTTTCGGCAACCATGAAAGCCGAATAAAAACCAAGACCAAAGTGTCCAATAATTCCAGAGTCTTTGGCAGAATCTTTATATTTTTCAAGAAATTCTTCCGCTCCAGAGAACGCTACTTGGTTGATGTATTTTTCAACTTCGTCAGCTGTCATTCCCAATCCTTGGTCAACAATATGAAGTTTTTTACCTTCTTTGTCAATTTTAACTTCAATAATTGGATTACCATATTCAACTTTGGCTTCACCAATACTTGTTAAATGTTTTAATTTTAAAGTGGCATCTGTGGCATTTGAAACCAATTCACGGAGAAAAATCTCGTGATCATTGTAAAGAAATTTCTTAATTAATGGGAAAATGTTTTCTACTGAAACATTAATTTTTCCTGTTGACATATCTTAAACTTTTAGGTTAAACAATTCACAAACTACTTTTCAAATTCAATACCAAAGCTTTAAATATGACAAATTGACGTAGAAATAGTTTTACAAATTAATAAGAATTAATTTGGTGGCATTAAGAGATAGAAAGTATATTTGCATTTTACAAATAATAAAATTCTAAAGTATGAAAAAAAGTTTAATTGTATTATTGTTAACTATTGTTTTTGTTGGATGTAAACCGCAACAAAGTGTTACTAGCACAAAATTGGACAACAAATCGGAAGTGGCTGTCAAAGGATATTGGAAATTAGTTTCCGTGACCTATCCTGGTTCCGATTACATTAAAATGACTTCTTTCGATATTGCTGATTCTAAATGTTTTGTAGGAAGTTCATGGAGGTTTATTTCAAATGATAATAAAGGAACTATGGAATTGTCAGCGCCAAATTGTACTCCTTTTTCATCTCCAATAACATGGTATATCAATAAAGAAGGTAATTTTGTTATGAAAATTACAAACGGTACAAAAGCGAAAAAAGTAGTGGATGGGTATATCTTAACAATTGCTAATCAAACAGAAAATTCCTTTCAATTAGTAGATAAAGTAAATGTGGGAGGTCAATTGGTAAATGCCGTTTACCAATTTCAAAGAAATTAAATAATTTAATACCAAGAAATATGAAAAAGATTACGATTTATTTATTGATTGCAACTATTGGTTTGAGTTCACTATTCACGAGTTGTGATGCCGTTAAAAATACAAATAATACGCAAAGAGGTGCTGGAATCGGCGCTGTTGCTGGAGGTGTTCTCGGAGCTGTTTTAGGAAATAATTTAGGAAACGGAGGAAATGGTGCCTTAGGTGCTGTTCTTGGTGGTGTCCTTGGTGGTGTTGCTGGAGGAGTAATTGGAAATAAAATGGACAAGCAAGCGCGCGAAATTCAAACTGCTTTACCAGGAGCACAAGTAGAGCGTGTAGGAGAGGGGATTAAATTGACATTGGGTGAAAATTCAGTTCGTTTTGACACGAATAAATCTACATTAACACCTACTGCAAAAGCTAATTTAGATAAATTAGTTCCCGTATTTAAAAGTTATGCAGATACAGATATAGTGATTTATGGATATACTGATAGTACTGGTTCTGTCGACTTAAATCTTGCTTTGTCAGAACAGAGAGCAGCGTCTGTAAAATCGTATTTAGCTTCAAAAGGGTTGAATGTAGCTCGTTTTACAAACAAAGGAATGGGAATCGCTGATCCAGTGGCTACCAATGACACACCTGAAGGAAGAAGTCAAAATCGCCGAGTTGAATTTGCCATCGTTGCTAATGATAAGATGAAACAAGAAGCTCAAAAAGAGGCTGGTAGATAATAAATAATAATTGATATTATAACTGAAAGAGGCTGTTCTTGTGCTTAGAACAGCCTCTCTTAATTTTACTTTTTAGGATTTTATTGTTGATATAAAAAAATTATTGATCAAATTCGGAGGTAAAAAATAATTTTACACTTGGATATTTGCTTTGAGTCATTTGAATTGTAAAATCAGAATCAGCAAGAAATACTAATTGATTGTATTTGTCGTGTGCCAAAAATTTTTGTTTAACTCTTCTAAACTCTTTAAATTCTTCACTTTTAGGATTTTCTGGTTTTACCCAACACGCTTTATGTACAGGAAAGTTTTCATAAGTGCATTTTGCTCCATATTCATGTTCTAATCGGTATTGAATTACTTCATATTGGAGAGCACCTACAGTTCCAATTACTTTTCGGTTATTCATTTCAAGAGTAAACAATTGTGCTACTCCTTCATCCATTAGTTGGTCAACCCCTTTTTCCAATTGTTTTGCTTTAAGCGGATCGGCGTTGTTGATATATCTAAAATGTTCGGGAGAAAAACTAGGAATTCCTCTAAAATTCATCATTTCACCCTCGGTTAAGGTATCGCCGATTTTAAAATTTCCAGTATCATGAAGTCCTACAATATCTCCCGGATATGAGATATCAACGATTTCTTTTTTTTCCGCAAAAAAAGCATTAGGGCTAGAAAACTTTAAACTTTTATTCAATCGAACATGAGTGTAAGGTTTATTTCGTTCAAAAGTTCCCGATACAATTTTAATAAAAGCCAAACGATCACGATGTTTAGGATCCATATTGGCATGAATTTTAAAAACAAAACCAGATAATTTTTCTTCTTTTGGATCTACTAAACGGGTATCAGACTCTTTTGGTCTCGGGGTGGGAGCAATTTCAACAAAGCAATCTAGCAATTCTCTAACCCCAAAATTGTTAAGAGCCGAACCAAAAAAAACAGGTTGCAAGTTTCCTTCTAAATAATCTTCTCTATTGAATCTTGGATATACTTCTTCGATTAATTCTAATTCTTCTCGAAGTTTTGTCGCAGATTTTTCTTTTATTAATTTCTCTAATTCGGGACTATTAATGTCAGAAATTGCGATGGTATCTTCAATATTTTTTCGACTATCACCGCTAAAAAGATTAATATTTTTTTCCCAAATATTGTAAATTCCTTGAAAATCATAACCCATTCCAATAGGAAAACTTAAAGGCGTTACCTGAAGACCTAATTTTTTTTCTACCTCGTCCATTAAGTCAAAAGCATCTTTACCCTCTCGATCTAATTTATTGATGAAAACGATAATTGGAATTTTTCTCATTCTACATACTGCCACCAACTTCTCTGTTTGTTCCTCAACTCCCTTGGCAACATCGACAACGACAATGACACTATCAACGGCGGTTAATGTTCTAAATGTATCTTCTGCGAAATCCTTGTGACCAGGAGTGTCTAGAATGTTTATCTTTTTATCTTTATAGTTAAAAGCAAGAACCGAAGTGGCAACAGAAATTCCTCTCTGTCTTTCAATTTCCATGAAGTCACTGGTCGCCCCTTTTTTTATCTTATTGTTTTTAACGGCACCAGCCTCTTGAATGGCACCTCCAAATAGTAATAATTTTTCTGTTAAGGTTGTCTTTCCTGCATCGGGATGTGATATAATTCCGAAGGTTCTTCTACGTTGTATTTCTTTTAAAAAACTCATATTTTGTATAATGGTTTGCAAAAATACTATTTATTAAATAAATAACTAATGCAACTTTGTAATTGAAAATTCAATTGATACAAATCTGTTAATAAAATTTTGTTAATAGTAGTTGGTATACTTGTTTAATACACTCTATTTGTTACTTTTGTTGATTGTTACTTTTGATTTATTATCTAGTAAGGCAATTATAATTTTAATAAAAGTTAATTTAAAAAATAAAGAATGAAGTTAAAGTATTTGTTTTTAGGATTGTTTTTTGGTTTTGCGATTATGGCAACCGCTCAAAAAAATTCCAAAGAAGTTTTATTTACAATTGATGATAAACCTTATTATACTGATGAATTTATTAGGGTTTACAACAAAAATTTAGATTTAGTTAAGGACGAATCTCAAAAAGATTTGAATCAATATTTGAATTTATTTATTGGATATAAATTAAAAGTAAATAAAGCCTACAAACTTGGACTACAAGATGGTAAACAATATCAGAGCGAATTAAAAACATATCGAACCCAATTAGCAAAAACATATACAAACGATTCAAAAGTTACCAAGGAATTGGTCGATGAAGGTTATCAAAGGTTGTTAAAAGAAGTAAATGCCTCTCATATACTTATTTTGGCAGATGAGAATGCCGCTCCAGCTGATACGTTAGCAGCATATAAGAAGATTTCGGATATTAGAGAAAGAATACTTAAAGGGGAAGATTTTGGTACTTTGGCACAAGAATTATCTCAAGACCCCTCTGCTAAAGAGAATAAAGGAAATCTTGGATATTTTACCAGTTTTAGAATGGTTTACGCTTTTGAAAATGGTGCATACACAACGCCGGTAGGGACAGTATCAAAACCAATTCGAACACGTTTTGGATATCATTTAATCAAAGTCAACGATATAAGAGAAAATAGAGGTGAAGTTGCAGTTGCTCATATAATGATTTTAAAGCCAAAATCAGGTGAAGATTCATCAAAAGCTAAAACTACCATTGATGATATTTACAAGAAAATTCAACAAGGGGAGAAATTTGAAGAGTTAGCGAAACAGTTTTCTGAAGATAAATCTTCTTCATCTAAAGGAGGTGTTTTAAATCGATTTGGTTCTGGACAATTAAGTTCAGAAGAGTTTGAAAATCAATCTTTTGCTCTTACCAAAGATAATCCAATATCCAAACCATTTGAAACCCAGTTTGGATGGCATATTGTGAAATTGATTGATAAATTTCCCGTAAAATCCTATGATGATTCAAAAGTTGAATTAGAAAATAAAATTAGTAAAGATGATCGTTCTAGATTGATTACTAATTCTTTAAACGAAAAATTAAGAAAAAAATATCCAATTAAAAGAGATAATAAATTATATACTTCTCTTGTAAAATTAGTAACTAACGAATTTTATGATGCAAAATGGGAACTTCCAGCAGATGCAAAACAATATTCAGCAACTTTATTTGCTGTTGGAACTAAAAAATTAACAGGTACTAATTTCTTAGATTATATTTATTCGCAACAAAAATCAGGTATAGCAATTAAACCTATAGAAAAATTAATAGAAAAGCTATTTGAAAATTTTACTGATGATCAACGTAATCAATATTATAACGATAATTTAGAAACTGAATTTCCCGAATTTTCATCAGTTATGGACGAGTATCGCGATGGTTTATTATTATTTGATTTAATGGACAAAGAAATTTGGCAACGTTCCAAAACTGATACCTTGGGATTAAAAACTTTTTATGAAACTCAAAAAGACAAGCATGTTTGGAAAACAAGAGTTGATGCCGAAATTTATTCATCAACCAATTTGGACATTATGAAAAAAGTCTTAACTATGGTTAAAAACAAAGTTTCTCCAAAAGATATCAAAGAAAAATTTAATACTAAAGATGTGCTTAATGTGATGTTTTATGAAGGGTTTTACGAAGAAGGTGCGGAATCATTACCAAAGGGAACCAAAATGGAATTGGGAGTTTCTGAAATAACAAATAAGGGGGAATACTATTTTATAACCAAAGTTAATAAGGTTCTACCTTCTGGTGTAAAAACATTAGAAGAATGTAAAGGAAAAATAGTCAATGATTATCAACAATATTTAGAACAAAATTGGGTTGATGAACTTAAAAAAGAATTTACAGTGAAAATCAATGAAGACGTTTTTGAAAAAGTAAAAAAACAAATTAAAAAATAACAATTCAAGTAATGAGAATAATGAGTAACAGGAATTTAATAGGAGTTTTTCTTTTTTTAATTAGTTTTTACGCCAATTCGCAAGAGATTATTAAAGAAAAAGAGCCTGAAAAAAAGGTAGTTCAACAACACAAAAGACAAAAAATAGATGGTATTATTGCCACGCTTGGAGAATATCAAATTCTTGATTCTGACATTGATAAATCACTTCTTGAAATCCAGAGTTCGGGCCAGTCTACCAAAGATATTACACGTTGTCAATTATTAGGAAAGTTGTTGGAAGAAAAGCTTTTTGCTCATCAAGCAATTCAAGATTCTATTGTAGTTAAAGACGAAGAAGTTAAAGAAAAGATGAATCAACAAATTGACTACATGGTTGAGCAGTTAAAGTCGATGGATGCTGTTGTAAAATATTTCAAAAAAAATAATGAAGATGAGTTTAAAACAGAACTTTTTGAAATCTTAAAACAACAAAAATTAGCTGCAGAAATGCAAAAGAAGATTATTGATCCAGTGCAAATTACTCCCGATGAAACTAGAAGCTTTTTTAAAAAAATACCCGAAAGCGAAAGACCCTTGTTAGGAGCTCAACTCGAAATAGCACAAATTGTTATAGCTCCTAAAGTATCGGCTGCAGAAAAACAGGCCGTTATTGACAAGTTGAAACTGATAAAACAAGAAGTACAACAAGGAGCAAGTTTTACCACCAAAGCAGTACTGTATACCGAGGATCCTGGTTCAAGGTCTAGCGGCGGTTTTTATAAAATTAATAAAAAAACACCATTTGTAAAAGAATTTAAAGATGTTGCTTATTCGCTTCAAGAAGGAGAAATATCCGAACCTTTTGAAACAGAATTTGGTTTTCATATAATTTATTTAGAAAAAGTTAAAGGTCAAGATTTAGAGTTAAGACATATTTTATTAACACCAAAGGTAACCCCAGAAGCTCTTAAAGAGGCTAAATCAAAAATTGAATTAATTAAGAAACGTATTCAAGACAAAGAAATAACTTTTGCCGAAGCAGCAAGAACCATGTCTGACGAAAAAGAAACTAGAGCCAATGGCGGTACATTAATTAATCCTAAAACTCAAGACACTCATTTTGAATTGACCAATATGGATCCATCAATTTATGGGCAGGTTTCAAACATGAAAAGTGGTGATATTTCTTCAGTAATTTTAGATGAAGACCCAAAGGCAGGAAAACGATATAAAATTGTAATGGTTACCAATAAAATTGAAGAACACATTGCCGATTTTAGCAAAGATTTCCTTAAAATTAAAGAATTGGCGCTGAAAGAAAAGCAAATTAATGCCATTGCAAAATGGTCAGAGCAAAAAATAAAAGAAACTTACATCAAGATTAATGGAGAATATAAAGATTGTACATTCATTAATAATTGGTTAAAAAAATAATAGTATATTTCAGGTTTAAATATCTAAAATCTAATATCCAAAGTAATATGTCAGACATTACAGCAATTCAAAACCTTGTTCAAAAAAGGGTTGAACTTAAAAAAGAAATTTCTAAAATTATTGTTGGTCAAGATGAGGTAATTGATCAAATTTTATTAAGTATTTTTTCTGGTGGGCACGCGCTTTTGGTTGGTGTGCCTGGATTGGCCAAAACCTTGATGGTAAATACTATTTCACAGGCATTAGGATTGGATTTTAAAAGAATTCAATTCACTCCAGATTTAATGCCATCAGATATTTTAGGAAGTGAAATTCTTGATGAAAATCGAAATTTTAAGTTTATTAAAGGGCCTATATTTTCTAATATAATTCTTGCCGATGAGATTAATAGAACGCCGCCAAAAACACAAGCAGCATTATTAGAAGCAATGCAAGAGCGCGCGGTAACTATCGCAGGTCAAAATTATAAATTAGATTTGCCTTATTTCGTTTTAGCAACCCAAAATCCAATTGAGCAAGAAGGAACATATCCATTACCAGAAGCGCAATTAGACCGTTTTATGTTTGCTATTAAATTAGAATATCCTTCGTTTGCAGAAGAAGTAGAAGTGGTAAAAAGTACAACATCTGATGCTAAACCATCGATAAATCCATTATTTACAGGTCAAGAGATTATCGATTTCCAACAGTTAATTCGTCGAATTCCGGTTGCCGACAACGTAATTGAATATGCCGTAACATTGGTTGGGAAAACGCGTCCAAAAGGAGCATTATCAACCGAGTATGTAAACAACTATTTAGATTGGGGCGCTGGGCCAAGAGCTTCTCAAAATTTAATTTTGGCAGCCAAAGCAAATGCCGCTTTTAACGGAAAGTTTTCGCCAGATATTGAAGATGTTAAGGCTGTTGCAACGGGAATTCTTCGTCACAGAATTATTAAGAATTATAAAGCCGATGCCGAAGGAATAACCGAAGAAATGATTATCGATAAGTTGATGTAACAAAATACTATTGAAGCAAAACTCCTAATAGATGTGTATCATATATTAGGAGTTTTTCTTTTTATGTAGATTCGATAAAAATTACTTTTAATAATAAAATTAACAATTCTTAATTTTTATCTTATAAAATAGGATTTTGATAAAAAATATATAGTAAAACTCTTGTTTCTGCAAATTATTGAAACCAATAAAGATATTTGATTAAAAATTTTTTAATGGAACATCGATTTCGTAAATTTGCATCACAAACAAAAAACCTATTTATTATGGCTTTCGATATAGAAATGATTGAAAAAGTGTATGCTTCAATGGCAGCTCGTGTAGATAAAGCGCGTGAGTTGGTTGGACGTCCCTTAACATTAACAGAAAAAATATTATATACACATCTTTGGGATGGTATGCCAATAAGTGTATATAAAAGAGGAGTAGACTACGTTGATTTTGCTCCCGATAGAGTAGCGTGTCAAGATGCTACCGCTCAAATGGCATTATTACAATTCATGCATGCCGGTAAAAAGACAGTTGCGGTTCCTACAACAGTACATTGTGATCACTTGATTCAAGCTAAAGTTGGAGCAAAAACTGATTTGGCCGTTGCTAATTCACAATCTAAAGAGGTTTTTGATTTCTTATCATCAGTTTCTAATAAATACGGAATTGGTTTTTGGAAACCAGGGGCAGGAATTATTCACCAAGTAGTTTTAGAAAATTATGCTTTCCCTGGTGGAATGATGATTGGAACCGATTCACATACAGTAAACGCTGGAGGATTAGGTATGTTGGCTATCGGTGTTGGAGGTGCTGATGCTGTTGATGTAATGTCGGGTATGGCTTGGGAATTAAAGTTTCCAAAACTTATTGGCGTTAAATTAACAGGTAAATTAAACGGTTGGACTGCTCCGAAAGATGTTATTTTAAGAGTTGCCGATATTCTTACTGTAAAAGGTGGAACTGGAGCTATTGTTGAATATTTTGGAGAAGGAGCTATCAATATGTCTTGTACAGGTAAAGGTACTATCTGTAATATGGGTGCCGAAATTGGAGCTACAACTTCTACCTTTGGTTACGATGATTCGATGAGAAGATATTTGGCTTCAACAGGTCGTCAAGATGTAGTTAACGCTGCCAATAAAGTAGCAAAATATTTAACGGGTGACGATGAAGTTTATGCCAATCCGGAGCAGTATTTTGATCAATTAATTGAAATTAACTTATCAGAATTAGAACCACACATCAATGGACCTTTTACACCAGATAGAGGAACGCCAGTTTCTAAAATGAAAGAGGAGGCAGCTAAAAATGGTTGGCCTTTAAAAGTAGAATGGGGGTTAATTGGTTCCTGTACTAATTCTTCTTATGAAGATATGGCTCGTGCAGCATCTATAGTTGAACAGGCAGTAGCTCATGGAATTACTCCAAAAGCTGAATTCGGAATAAATCCCGGCTCTGAACAAGTAAGATATACCATT
>CAZSZH010000064.1:0-13508 GCA_964610785.1 uncultured Flavobacterium sp.
TGCAATCCTGAAATGGATCGAGGTAAAATACCATGCTCATTTAATTCCAAATGAAACGAATTGTCTACATAAAACACAAACCAAATAACCGCCAACATAAACGTAGGAATAATCCAAGTTGATGGCGAAAATTTGAAATGATTAAATTCGTTACTGTGTATCATGATCAAAAGAATTATCAAAAATACCACCAATAATTTTTAAATGCTATTTTGTCATATCACTTTGAAAATTTGAAAATGAGATAATTTCAAAATTACCTTAAAAATGATTTATAATAATTAAATTTGTAAAGTGCCTTTTTGAATTGAAATCCGTTATCCATATTCATTGTGCATTTTTAAATTTCCAAATTATTACATTTTCAAATCAAAATGGAAGCACCTCTAGCCGAACGCATTCGTCCGCAGAAATTAGAAGATTACATTAGTCAGTTGCATCTGGTTGGACCCAACGGTTCGCTAACCCAACAAATTGCGCGTGGTGTGATTCCGTCTATGATTTTTTGGGGTTCACCCGGCACAGGAAAAACCACTTTGTCTCAAATTATTGCCAAACAAAGTCAGCGTCCGTTTTACGAATTGAGTGCCATAAATTCGGGTGTAAAAGACATTCGTGATGTTATTGAAAAAGCCAAACAAAGCGGCGGTTTGTTCACGGCTAAAAATCCTATTTTGTTTATTGATGAGATCCATCGTTTTAGCAAATCGCAACAAGATTCGCTCTTGGCTGCCGTGGAAAAAGGTTGGGTAACCTTAATTGGTGCTACAACTGAAAATCCGAGTTTTGAAGTGATTCCGGCGTTATTGTCACGTTGTCAGGTATATGTTTTAAATCCGTTTTCAAAAGACGATTTGTTGTCGCTTTTGGATAGAGCGATGAAACAAGACGTTTTCATTTCGTCCAAAAAAATCAAAATCAAAGAATCAGAAGCTTTGCTGCGACTTTCGGGTGGAGATGGACGAAAGCTATTAAATATTTTCGAACTGGTCGTAAATGCCAGCTCTGAAGGCCAAATAACAATCACTAATGATAAAGTGTTAGAATTAGTGCAGCAAAATACAGTATTGTATGACAAAACAGGTGAACAACATTACGACATCGTTTCGGCCTTTATCAAATCGATTCGTGGTAGTGATCCCAATGGCGCGGTGTATTGGTTGGCACGTATGATTGAAGGTGGTGAAGACGTCAAATTTATTGCCCGGCGCATGCTGATTTTATCTAGTGAAGATATTGGAAATGCCAATCCGACCGCATTCATTATGGCCAACAACACTTTTCAAGCCGTTTCAACCATTGGTTATCCTGAAAGCAGAATTATTTTAAGCCAATGTGCGGTTTATTTAGCAACATCGCCCAAAAGCAATGCAAGTTATATGGCCATCAATGATGCACAAGCATTGGTAAAACAAACCGGAGACTTACCAGTTCCTATTCATTTAAGAAATGCGCCGACCAAATTGATGAAAGAATTGGGTTATGGCGACGAATACCAATATTCTCATAACTACGCTAATAATTTTAGTGAACAAGAATATTTACCCGATGCAATCAAAGCAACTAAATTTTACGATCCTGGAAATAATTCAAGAGAAAACGGCACCAGAGAATTTTTAAAAAACCGTTGGAAAGAAAAGTATGGATATTAGTGAGGATTGAGCAATTATTTGAAAATTAAAATGCAACCTCTATTTTTTCTGAAACTAATTGTTTATTTTGATAATACTCAAAAAACCATGAATCTACTTTTTTAATAAGTATTCCAGAAACATTATCGCGATTCGCAATAAAAACATCATCTGAACTTGTTTTAAAAATCTGGAAAATCTTATAATCACTTGGGACGGTAATTAAATTAAATCCGTTCTCGGTAGCAACGACATTATATTTTTTTTCAAAAATTGTATTGGTAGCTGGTTTGCCTTGTAAATTGCTTTCTTTCGGTAAATTACCTACACTTTTTGTATCAATAATAATTTTTGAAGATTCCTCTTCTGAACCGACTGTACTTTTTTCAGAAACTTGAAATTTATGCATTTTCAAAAAAACAAAATTATCAAACGCCATTCGCAACGCTTCATTATAGGCAACTTTGTATTCTTTTTCGTTACTCGTTCCCTCTACTGATGTGGCTAGAATATTATTTTTACAATCTTTTAAAACTACTTTCAATTTTGTTGTAAACATATTACTGTTATTTATCAGATCAATAAAAATTTTATTACAATTAGTAGCTGCGAAATCTGTTGAATAGATTTCATTGTCATAGTAAGTTTCAAAACCATATTTTTGAAGATACATTTTGGTCAGCAAATTAAGATTATACTGGTTCTCTTCTTTCAGAAAAGAAAACGTTGCAGGAACCATCGCATATTTATAATCGTTCAAATTTTGAGAAAATCCAGTTGCAGAAACCAATAAAAACAATAGCATATACTTTTTCATCAGAGGAAGTTTTTTAATTCGATTAAGTGGTTGACTTGTTTAATATGTGATGGAATTTCAATTTTACTTTCATTAAAAAATATAGCATCTATTCCAAAGTTTAATGCTCCATTCACGTCGGCATCAATACAATCGCCTATCATCATACTATTTTGTTTTTCGGTTTTGGCTTGTGCCAGTGCAAATTCAAATATTTTAGGATGCGGTTTTTTGACTCCAGCCATCTCCGAATTAGTGACCGAAATAAAGAAATCGGCAATTCCCGAATTTTTTAATTTTTTGTACTGCACCTCCGCAAAACCATTGGTTATAATGTGCAATTTATATTTCGGATTCAGATACTCTAGTACATCTTTAGCGCCATCAAAAAGCAAATTGTTTTCGGGTAAATAGTTAATATAGTCGACCGCCATTTGATGAATATCATCATCAGAAATGTTATAATTTATGGTGTCAAACGAATCTTTCAAACGTTTGTAACGCAACTCATCGTGTGATATTTTATCCACTTGATATAACTTCCAACACGCCTGATTGATGGGTGCATAAACGGCTATAAATTCTTTAGTAGTAACATTGGGATGTTGTTCTTTAAAAATCTTATCGAATGCCAACTCCGAATTTTTATCAAAATCCCAAAGCGTGTGATCTAAATCGAAAAAAATATCGGTAATCTGATTCATAATTTAAAATATGCCTTCGTCGTTAAAACTGTAATACCCATTTTCCGTAATGATGATATGATCAAGCACTAAAATATCGAGTTGTTGCCCTGCTAATTTAAGTTTTCTAGTTACTTCTTTATCGGCATCGCTCGCTTGCAGTTTTCCAGAAGGATGATTATGGGTCAAAATTAACGAAGTTGCATTATATTCCAATGCTGTTTTAAAAATTATCCGGGTATCAACAACGGTTCCTGTTAATCCTCCTTTTGATAATTGTGCTTTATAAAGCACTTTATTTGAATTATTAAGGTACAAAACCCAGAATTCTTCATGTGATAGTTCTCCAATAATGGGTTGCATGATTTCAAAAACGGCTTTACTGGAAGTAATTTTGTTTAATTCAATAGTTTCTTCTACTCGTCTTCTTCGCCCTAATTCTAATGCAGCAGCAATTGAAATGGCTTTGGCCTCACCTATTCCTTTAAATTCGGTAAGTTGTTGAATGGATAATTTTCCGAGATGATTGAGATTGTTATTGACGGATGCTAATATTCGTTGACATAATTGCACGGCACTTTCATTCCGCGAGCCAGAACCAATAAGAATAGCAAGTAATTCAGAATCTGATAAGGCGGATTTACCTTTAAGTAAGAATTTTTCTCGTGGGCGATCGTCTTCGGCCCATTGATTAATTGGTGTATACATAATTATTTTGGCGTTTATAAAAGACAAAGTAACTTATTTTTTTAATACGCTCAAAATAAAATGATTGAAAATTACAATACCAAAATTCTTATTTACTTCATCAACTCCTTAACCTCATCAAAATTTAATCCGCCATAATTACCAGAACTCATTAATAACAAAGCCGAATTATCGAAATTTTGACTGAATAAGAAATTTTTAAAATCGGCTGGATTGGTGTAAATAATTAAATCCTCACGTTGAAACGATTGTGCAATTTGGTCGTAAGTTACTTCTTCTAGTTGCTTAATTTTTACGGCATCCGGCGAATAGAAAACTACTGCCACATCGGCAGCATCAAGTGCTCCTTGGTATTCTTTTAAGAATTCGGCATTCAAACTGCTGTAGGTATGCAATTCCAAACAAGCAATCAATTTTCTATCAGGATATTGATTTTTCACCGCTTTAGTGGTTGCAGACACTTTACTTGGTGAATGGGCAAAATCTTTGTAAGCCACTTTTCCTTTGCCTTCGGCTATTTTTTCCAAACGTTTGGAAGCACCTTTGAAACTGGCAATGGCTTCGTAGAAATCGGCTTCGTCAACGCCCATGTTTTGACAAATCCATTTGGCTCCAGCCAGGTTATTTAAATTGTGTGCGCCAAAAACCTCAATAGGCATTGGTCCTTCCGGAGTGTCTAATAAAGTAGTTCCGTCTTCAACCAAATAACTTGGCGTTGCATAAGGTAATTTTCTGATGGTATTTGTAGTGGTTTCGGCTACTTTTTTTACGGTTTCGTCTTCTTCATTGTATACTAAAATTCCGCCTTTAGTAATTTGATTGACAAAAATTTCGAATTGTTCCACGTAATTTTCAAAAGTGGGAAACACATTAATATGATCCCAAGCAATTCCGGACAGCAAGGCAATATTAGGTTGGTACAAATGAAATTTTGGACGTCTATCAATTGGAGAGGAAAGGTATTCATCGCCTTCTAAAACGATAAAATCATTTTCGTGTGTGAGATGCACCATGGTGTCAAATCCTTCTAATTGCGCACCCACCATATAATCTACTTGAATATTGTGGTAATGCATCACGTGCAGAATCATGGAAGTAATAGTTGTTTTTCCATGCGAACCGCCAATGATAACACGTGTTTTATTTTTAGATTGTTCGTATAAAAATTCGGGATACGAATAGATTTTCAATCCCAATTGTTCTGCTTTCAACAACTCTGGGTTATCTGCTTTGGCGTGCATTCCGAGAATAATAGCCTCAATATCGGAAGTTATTTTTTCAGGAAACCAACCCAACTCCGCGGGAAGCAATCCTTTTTTTTCTAATCTCGATTTGGAAGGTTCAAAAATAGCATCATCACTACCCGTTACTTGATATCCTTTATTGTGTAATGCTAAGGCTAAATTGTGCATGGCTGCCCCGCCAATGGCTATAAAATGTGTTCTCATTTTTTTGTTGTCAGTTGTCAGTTGTCAGTTGTCGGTTTATTTTGATGAAAATTGTAAACAGAAAACAGACAACTATTTTTCAAATTTTTCTTTTAATTTTTGTGCTTTCGATTTGTCTTTAATCTTATTCAAGTACAGATTATATAATTTTTGAAAGGTAGTTTTAGAATTACCGACCTCATGCGCTTTTATATAATTGGCTTCTGCTTTGGTGTAGCGATTGAAATATTCATCAATATATCCTTTAGATAAATAACCATCAACTTTAGAGAGGTTCATCAATTCCTCAGCGTATTTATTGGCTTTGCTTTCACTTCCACCTAAAATTCCAGGCAATTCAATATACAACATGACCAATGCCCAACGGGATTCCACATTTTTCGGGTCAAGTTTGGCAGCTGTTAAAAAAGAATTTTCTACTTCATCAATCATTCCTAATGCTTTTAATTTATTGACTGATTTGGCTTTCATACCGAGTGCGCCGCCGTATTTGTACCAATAATTTGCTGTTTTTGGAAATTGAGCCTTTAAAATTTTGTATTGTTTTATGGCTTCATCCCATTTTTTTTGATGTCCCGCAATGTCACCAAGATATTCAATGGTTTTATAACTACTAGGACTGGCTTTTAAATAACTCACAAACAATGTTTTAGCTTGATCATATTTCTCTTGTTGAAATAAATTTTCAGCTTTTTCAAAGTCGGATTGCGCCATTATTTGTAAAGAAAAAAGTAAAATTAATAAGGTTAAAAATTTCATTTTTTTTATAATATTTTTCAAAAATAAGAAATTGCTCTGGTAATTGAGGATTGGATTAGAAATATGTTGCAAAAATTCAATACAAATACTGCATAGCCCTGATTGAAAGGAAAAACCTTTGCTTTTTCTGCAAAGTTTTGGGATGAAAGCAGGAACATGGAAACCAAATACATCCCGAACCATTCGCTACTACTATACCTAAGCATAATTCATAAAAAAACTCCGAACTAATTGCTTAATTCGGAGTTTTTTAAATATAGTTTTACTTTGTACTTCGTTTTTGTACTTCGCATTTTACTTCACTAAAGTCATTTCGTCTACAATGTGTTTCGCTCCTGAGAAATTCTCAATTACCCACAAGACATAACGAATATCAACGTTGATGGTTCTTTGTAGTTTTTTGTCGAAGATGACTTCACCGGCCATGGCTTCGATGTTTCCGTCGAAAGCGATACCAATTAATTCGCCTTTTCCATTTAATACTGGTGAACCTGAGTTACCTCCTGTAATATCATTATCGGTTAAGAAATTCACATGAAGTGAACCGTCTTTATCACCATAACGACCGTAGTCTTTGTTTTTTGCCATATCCAAAACTTTGGTCGGCAAGTCAAATTCTTCGTCGCCTTTTTTGTATTTTTTAACTTGACTGTCTAAGGTAGTATAGTTGTTAATGGCAACGGGATTACGCTTGTCTGCCGGTAAAGCGCGTACTTTTCCGTAGGTTAAACGCAACGTTGAATTGGCATCTGGATATTTAATGTCTCCAATTTTTGATTCACGTAATCCTTCAACCAACAATCGGAACGAAGCACCGTAATCGTTTTGAGCTTTAGCAATTTCGTCTGATTTGGAATTGAAATGCGTTAACATATCATTTGATAACACGTATAACGGATCGTTATCCAACATTCCTTGGCTTGGTATTTTCAAAAATGATTTCACTTTATCCATCGAAGAAAACAAACTCAAATCAATTGCTGAATTTACGTATTTGGTAAAATCATTATTGTTTTCATCTCCAATTTTCTTAACCATTGGTGCAATACTATATCCTGTTGATTTTGTTGCATATAATTTTAATTGCGCTGCCAAAATATCTTTCTCTGCTGGCACATGTAACTCTTCATAAAATTTTTTAGCACCTGCTAAAATTTGTGGTTCTAAGGTAGCTCGCTTAGCAGCATCAGCTTTAACATAGCTATCTAATTGCTTACCTAAAGTTCTTCCTATAGAACCTAGTGCAGAAGTTCTGAATAATTGTTGCAAATAGTTATCGTGACGTGCTTTCTCGTTGGTTAAACCGTAAAACTTATTAATGGTTGCTACTACGTTTCCGTATTTTGCTTTGTTTTCGGCTTTGTTGGCCCATTGGTCAAATTTAGCTTCTTGCGCTGCTTTCGATTTTGAGGTTTGGGCTTTAGACAAGGCATCAATCATTCCTTGACGGTTTTTCCAATAATTGGCTGTTGAGGCATATTTAGAGGCGTACACCAAACGAAGTGCATCGCTCATCTCCATATACTTTTTCATATTGTCCATTCCTGTTTTAGCACCTTCTACCCAAGCCGGATAAGCAAATTTTACGTTTTGCTCGATTCCTCCTGCTGGCATCCACCGATTCGTTCTTCCAGGATAACCCAAAATCATCGCAAAATCACCTTCTTTCACTCCGTTTAAATTAACCGGCAAATAGTGTTTTGGTTGTAACGGAACATTGTTCACCGAATACTCTGCCGGATTTCCATCTTTATCGGCATACACTCTAAACATAGAGAAATCGGCGGTTTGACGAGGCCATTCCCAGTTGTCAGTGTCGCCACCAAATTTTCCTAAACTTTCTGGTGGAACACCTACCAAACGCACATCTTTATAATCTTGATATACAAAGTAGTAGTACTCATTTCCTTGAAAAAATGGACGTACTGAAACAGTGTATTTTCCACCTTCGTTATTTTCTTTTTCAATTAAAGCGATTTCGGCATTGATGGCTTTTTCTCTATCTGCCTCGCTCATTGATGGGTTTACTTTAGCTAAAATACGTTTGGTACAATCGTCCATGCGCACAAAGAAACGCACGTACAAGCTGGAAGGTTTTCTTTCGTCAGCTCTGTTGGCTGCCCAAAAACCGTCTTTTAGTAAATTGTGTTGTGGTGTAGAAAGTTCGGCAATTCCGTCGTAACCACAATGGTGATTGGTTAATACCAAACCATCTTTAGAAATAATTTCGGCCGTACAACCGCCATTGAATTGCACAATAGCATCTTTCAAACTGTGGTGGTTGATGCTGTAAATTTCTTCGGCTGTCAATTGCAAGCCCATTTTTTGCATGTCGCGGTGATTCAAACGTTCAATGAACATCAAAAACCACATTCCTTCATCGGCTTTAACACTCATTGGGATGAGCATGATGGCAGCGATTAAGGATAAAATAATTTTTTTCATCTTAAAATATATAAGTTAATTGTTTGTAAGCTAATAGTCTGCAAAAAATGAAATAGGTTAGACTTTAAACAGCCTATTTGCTAAAAATAGTGTTGCGAATTTAGTAATTTTTGAGGATTTAACAACAACCTACTAAACGGATTTATGAAAAAACAAAAAAGCCCCAAACAATCTGGAGCTTTTATTTATTTTTTATTTGTTTTACAAACCGTGACTGTTGTCTGGCTTTTCATCTTCTACATTCAGCATTTCCCAAAGTTTGTCTTTTAACTCGGTTAATCCTTGTTGAGCGACAGAAGAAATGAATAGATAAGGAATTCCTAATTTGGATTGATCTAATAATTGTTTCATTTCGGCTTTCAACTCGTCGTCGAGCATGTCGCATTTGGAGATGACTAACAATCGGTCTTTATCCAACATCTCAGGATTGTACCGACGCAATTCATCCAACAGAATTTCGTATTCTTTTTTGATGTCTGCAGCATCGGCCGGAACTAAAAACAACAGCGTTGAGTTGCGTTCGATATGACGCAAGAAATAATGTCCTAATCCTTTTCCTTCGGCGGCACCTTCAATAATTCCTGGAATATCGGCAATGACAAACGATTGGAACTCTCTGTAGGCTACAATTCCTAAATTCGGTTTTAGCGTCGTAAACGGATAATCGGCAATTTTTGGTTTGGCAGACGTAAGCACTGAAAGTAAGGTTGATTTTCCAGCATTTGGAAAACCTACTAAACCAACATCGGCTAAGACTTTAAGTTCCAAAATAACGTCTAGTTCTGTAGAAGGCATTCCGGGTTGCGAATAGCGTGGTGTTTGGTTGGTAGCACTTCTAAAGTGCCAGTTTCCTAAACCGCCTTTTCCACCTTGCGCCAAAATGCGTTCTTCGCCGTGTTCAGTAATTTCGAAAAGAATTTCTCCGGTTTCGATGTCTTTAACTACGGTTCCGAGAGGCACTTCTACATACTTGTCTTCGCCATCGTGACCCGTACTTCTAGAGCTTCCTCCGTCACCACCATGACCGGCGCGCATGTGTTTGACAAACTTTAGATGAAAAAGTGTCCAAAGATTTTTGTTTCCTTTAATGTAAACATGTCCACCACGACCGCCATCACCTCCATCTGGGCCACCTTTTTCAATAAATTTTTCTCTATGCAGGTGTGTAGAACCCTTACCTCCTTTACCGGAAGTAACATATATTTTTACGTAGTCTACAAAATTTCCTTCTGTCATTTTAATTAGTGTTCAATTGTCAGTGTTTAGTTCTTTGTTATTTAGGTTATCCAAAAACTCCACGCTACATTTCACGACAATTTAATATTTAAATATGTCATTTGTATAATCTAAAAAACTTAATACTGACTTATAGTATTGGGTGTTTATTTGAAATTATTTAAAAACTTTTATGAATTGCCTTTTTTGTCAAAAGAAACATAATTAATAAAAGTATTTTATAAAAAAAGAGCCTAAATCCCAATTTCGGAATTAGCTCCTTTTCTGTGTGCAAATATCTGAAAAAAAATTGAATGCTCGAAACTTTATATGAGTCAATAAATTAGACTACAATTTATCGAAAATCTCGTTCAATCGTTCGTTCACTTCTAAAATGGTCCCGATTCCGTCAACTGCGTGAAATTTACTTTGTGCTTTGTAGTAATCCATTAATGGCGCTGTTTTTTGATTGTATTCGTCGTAACGGTTTCTGATTTTTTCTTCGTCTTGATCGTCGGGTCTTCCCGAAGTTTTTCCTCGTTCCAACAAACGAGCTACTAATATATTATCATCAGCTTCTAGCGCTACAGTTGCAGTTATGCTTTGTCCTTTTGATTCTAGAAATTTATCTAAAGCTTCAGCTTGAGCCAATGTTCTTGGAAAACCATCGAATAAAAATCCGGCAGAATGTGCGTTTTTATCTACTTCACTTTGCAACATTTGAATCGTTACTTCATCGGGAACTAAATCGCCTTTATCCATATAAGTTTTGGCTAATTTACCCAATTCTGTATCATTTTTGATATTGAATCTAAAAATATCGCCTGTAGACAAGTGTGTCAAATTGTATTTTTCTTTTAAAAATTCAGCCTGTGTGCCTTTTCCTGCACCTGGTTTTCCGAAAAGAACGATGTTGATCATTTTGATTAAGATTGTTAGATTATTGGATTGCTAGATTGTTCGATTACTGTGCAACTTGGTAAACGTCTGCCAAGTTTCTTCCTAATCCGTCGTAATCTAAACCATATCCAACGATAAATTTATTCGGAATTCTGATGCCAATATAATCAATTTTAATATCTTTTTGATACGCTTCTGGTTTGAAGAATAAGGTGGCAATTTTTAAATGTTTCACTCCTTTTGATTTAAAGATGGCTTTCAATTCTTCAATAGTATTACCCGTATCTACAATATCTTCCACGATTACAACGGTTCTCCCCTCAAGGTTTTCGTTAATTCCGATTAATTGTTTTACATCGTTGGTGGATTGCGTACCTTCATAAGAAGCCATTTTCATAAAACTCACCTCACACATTCCTTTGTAATGTTTCATTAAATCAGCCATCACCATAAAAGAACCATTCAGAATTCCAACAAAAATTGGAGTCTCATCAAAGAAATCGTCGTCCATTTGCTTAGCCATATTGGCTATTGCGAAATCAATTTCTTCGGCAGAAATAAAAGGCTCAAAAGCTTTATCGTGAAGATGTATCATAGTTGTGTTGTTTTTAAAAATAAAGAGGCAAATTTACAAACTAATAACTATTTAGTAACAAGTATTTTGACTTTTTTGCTAATTTGATATATTTACCGAATGAATGCAGAATTTAAGCGTTTGAAATAGCTTTAAAATGCAAACTAATTCGTCTTTTCTAATCTGTTGAAATAATTTTCAAATGTTTATCTTTGCCCGCTCGAGGCATAATGCCGAACAGATGAAGTAAACAACTACACAACTACAATGAACTATTTTTCTTCCGATTTTATATTGGGAATTCTCGGTGGCGGTCAATTGGGCAAAATGCTGTTGGCTGAAACCCGAAAATTCGACATTCAAACGTATGTAATTGATTCTAGCAAGGAAGCGCCAAGTCAATTTGGAGCTACCCAATTTTTTATGGGTGATTTGATGGATTTTAATGCCATTTATGAATTTGGAAAGAAAGTCGATGTATTGACCATAGAAATTGAAAATGTAAATTTGGACGCTTTGGATCAATTGGAAGCAGAAGGATTGGCCATTTATCCATCACCCAAAACCTTGCGATTGATTCAGAATAAAGGCCGTCAAAAAGATTTTTATGTTGAAAATACTATTCCAACTGCTACGCATCAGCGATTTGAAAACCTTCAAAATCTAAAATCAGCAATCAACGATCAGCAATCAACAATCCAAATGCCTTTTGTTTGGAAATGTGCGCAATTCGGTTATGATGGCAATGGTGTGAAAATAGTGCGTACAGCATCCGATTTAGACAATTTGCCTGATGTTGAATGCATCGCTGAACACATGGTTCCGTTTAAAAACGAATTGGCTGTTATTGTAGTTCGCTCGGTTTCGGGTGAAGTTAAAACCTATCCGGTTGTGGAAATGGAATTCCATCCCGAAGCCAACCAAGTAGAATATGTGATTTGTCCTGCTCGAATTGATAAAAAAGTGGCTCAAAAAGCAACCGAAATCGCGCTAAAAGTTTCTAAAGCATTCCATCATATAGGTTTGTTAGCCGTGGAAATGTTTCAAACAAAAGATGACGAAATTTTAGTTAATGAAGTCGCACCACGCCCACACAATTCGGGACATTATTCGATTGAAGCCAGTTATACTTCCCAATTTGAAAATCATTTGCGTGCCATTTTAAATTTACCATTGGGAAACACCGCTAGTAAAGTTGCCGGAATTATGGTAAATTTGGTGGGTGCTGAAGGCTTTTCGGGACCGGTACTATATGAAAACATCGAAAAGATCATGGCAATTGATGGCGTAACACCTCACATTTACGGCAAAAGAGAAACAAGACCTTTCCGAAAGATGGGGCATGTTACCATTGTCAATGAAAACATGACAGAAGCACGAAAAATTGCGGAAGAAGTAAAGAATAGTATTAGAGTGATTAGTTAATTGAAAGATTGAAGGATTTAAAGATTCTTTCTGAAAAATCTTTAAATCCTTCAATCTTTAAATCTTTAAATAAAATGAAAGTAGCCATAATAATGGGAAGCATCTCCGATATGCCCGTGATGCAAGAAGCCATCGACATCTTAAAAGGATTTGACATCGAAACCGAAGTCGATATTGTTTCGGCGCACCGAACACCAGAAAAGTTATTCGATTTTAGCAAAAATGCTCACACTCGTGGCATCTCAGTAATTATTGCTGGTGCTGGTGGTGCCGCGCATTTACCCGGAATGGTCGCTTCGATGTCGCCTTTACCTGTAATTGGCGTTCCAGTAAAATCGAGTAATTCTATCGATGGATGGGATTCGGTTTTGTCGATTTTGCAAATGCCTGGTGGCGTTCCAGTAGCAACTGTGGCGCTAAACGGAGCCAAAAATGCCGGAATTCTAGCAGCGCAAATCATTGGAAGTCACGACAAATGTGTGCTGGACAAAATCATTTTCTTTAAAGAAAGTTTGAAAGAAACTGTAAATAAAGCTTCTAATGAATTGAAAAAATAAAATTAAACCATCAAGAGATTAAGAAAAATTAAGATTTAGGTTAGCCATCTTACTTAATGAACCTTAATCTCTTAATGGTTAAAAAAATAAATTGTAACAATGAAAACACTAACCTCAACATTCAACACCAAACAAAATACAGCACCTTTTTCGCAAATCAAATTAGATGATTACAAGCCTGCTTTTATCGAAAATATCGCTAAAGCCAAAGCCGAAATTGATGCGATTATAAACAATCCTGAAGTTCCAACCTTTGAAAATACTATTGTTGCTTTAGATTTTTCGGGTGAACAATTGGATCGATTATCTTCTATTTTCTTCAATTTAAACTCGGCTGAAACCTGTGACGAAATGCAAAAAATCGCAC
>CAZSZH010000065.1:0-13365 GCA_964610785.1 uncultured Flavobacterium sp.
CTTACAATTAGACTTATCAGGAAACTTTTTAATTAATGATAAGTTTATGTTAGGTGCTGCATGGAGATGGAGTGCTGCAGCGAGTTTTATGGCAGGATTTCAAGTTACCGACGGATTATATATTGGTTATGGATATGATTTAGACACTACCAAATTGGCTCATTATAACTCGGGCTCACATGAAATATTTTTACGTTTTGAGCTGTTTAAACGTCAAGACCGAATAGTATCACCTAGATTCTTCTAATACCACAAAAGATGAAAAACAGAATTATATATTTAGTAATAGCCTGCATTGCTACAATCAACACACAAGCACAATCAGGAAAGACCAAAGAAGTTAAAGCAGATAAACAATATGATAAATTTGCTTATGTTGATGCCATTAAAACCTATGAGCGTATCTTTGCTAAAGGATACAAATCACAAGAAATGTTGCAAAAACTAGGTGATTCATATTATTTCAAGGCCGATTTAGACAATGCTGCCAAATGGTATAGCGAATTATTTAATTTTACTCAAGAGTTAGCTCCAGAGTATTACTATCGTTATTCACAATCATTAAAAGCGATAAAAGATTATAAAAAAGCCGATGAAATGTTGGCTAAATTCAATCAAAAAAGTGGAAGTGATTTAAGAGCAAAATTAGCAGCTTCTCAAAAAGATTATTTAGTACAAATTAAGAAAAATTCCGGACGATATACTCTTGAAAATGCAGGAATTAATACAAAATATTCTGATTATGGAAGTGCTTTCTACAATAACAAAGTGGTTTTTACTTCCGCAAGAGATACTGGAGGAATAGCCCACAGAAAACATGCTTGGACAGGAGAAAGTTTTACAAACTTATATAGTTCTGATATTGTTTCTGAAGGGACATTATCAAATCCAGTAAAATTTGGAGCTAACCTAAATTCAAAAGTTAATGAATCTACACCAGCCTTCACAAAAGATGGAAAAACAATTTATTTTACAAGAAATAATTATTTAGATCATAAGAAAGGAAAAGATTCTAAAAAGACTACTTTATTAAAAATCTACAAAGCCACTTTAGATGGTGATAAATGGACAAATATAACCGAGTTACCCTTTGATAGTGACCAATATGAAGTGGCTCATCCTGCATTGAGTCCAGATGAAAAAACATTGTATTTTGCATCGAATATGCCGGGTACTTTAGGGCAATCCGATCTATACAAAGTGACTATTAATGCCGATGGAACCTATGGATCACCTATCAATTTAGGTAATGTAATTAATACCGAAGGAAGAGAAACATTTCCGATGGTAACCTCTGAAGGAGAATTATACTTCGCCTCAGACGGTCATCCTGGACTTGGAGGATTGGATATTTTTGTATCTAAAGCAGAAAAAGATGGAAGCTATAAAGAGGTTCTTAATGTTGGAGAACCATTAAATAGTTCGCATGATGATTTTGGTTTTCTGATCAATGAGAAAACGAGACTTGGATATGTCACTTCCAACAGAGATGGCGGAGTTGGCGGAGATGACATCTACAAATTCAAAGAAACCAAAAAAATAGAATACACTTGTGAACAATTATTAACTGGAATTGTAACCGACAAAGAAACTGGATTGCCATTGTCTAATGTTAAAATAGTACTTTCTGATGCTAATTATAAAATACTAAAAGAAATAGTTACAAATAATGAAGGGAAATTTGATTTTGGTTCAGTAGATTGTCAAAGCAAATACTACATTAAAACCGATAAAAAAGATTATAATACTACTGAAACAGCAACAATTACGGCAAATGAATCAGGTAACACATTTGTACCTATCGAACTTGAAAAACCAGTTAAAGTTGTAAAAGTAAACGACGATCTATTCAAAGCTTTTGGTATTAAAATCATCTATTTTGATTTAGATAAATCATTCATTCGTGCCGATGCAGCCGTTGAATTAGCAAAAATCCTTGATGTATTAGAACAAAATCCAACTATGGAAATTGATGTTCGCTCACACACTGATTGTCGTCAAACAGCCAAATACAACATGGAGTTATCAGACAGAAGAGCTAAATCTACAATAGCTTGGTTGGTTGAAAAAGGAATCAATAAATCAAGACTTACAGGAAGAGGTTATGGCGAATCACAATTAGTCAATAACTGTGCTTGTGAACCTACAAACAAATCGAATTGCACGGAAGAACAACATCAAGCCAATAGAAGATCAGAATTTATTATAACCAAGTTGTAATAAATCCTAAAAAATAAAAATCGGGTGTTTCTAATTATGAAACACCCGTTTTTTTTTGTTTATAGCTACGAAGCTGCTTATTTTAAATAAAAAACTGACTTTTAACTAATTCAAACTCAGAAATAATTTCTTTAATAATTTCCTCAACGGATTTAATGTCATGAATAAGTCCAGCAATCTGACCGATTTCTAATTCTCCTTCTATTAAATCACCTTCAAACATACCTCGTTTGGCTCTACGCTTGCCCAAAAGATTTTCTAACTCTTCCTTAGAAGGGTTTTTTGAATATAATTCCTGTATATCATAAAAAAATTTATTTTTGATCAAACGAACTGGTGCTAATTCTTTCAAAGTCAATTGCGTTTCTCCTTCTCCAGTATCAATTACAGTTTTCTTAAAATTGTCATGAGCTGAACTCTCGGTCGACGCCACAAATCTACTTCCCATTTGTACTCCATCGGCACCTAAAATCATTGCTGCTAACATACCTCGTCCTGTGGCAATTCCGCCAGCTGCAATTAAAGGGATTGAAATATTTTCTTTTACCATTGGAATTAAGGTAAATGTAGTTGTTTCTTCCCTCCCATTGTGTCCTCCTGCTTCAAAACCTTCAGCAACTATAGCATCAACACCTGCTTCTTGTGCTTTCAAAGCAAATTTGGAGCTACTAACTACATGAACGACAGTAATGCCATTCTCTTTTAATAAAGGTGTCCAAGTTTTAGGATTACCAGCAGAGGTAAAAACAATCTTCACGCCTTCTTCAATAATGATATTTATGATTTCTTCTACATTAGGATACAACATCGGAATATTAACTCCAAAAGGGTTACCGGTTGCTTTCTTACATTTTTTAATGTGTTCTCGCAAAACATCAGGATACATTGAACCGGCTCCAATCAAACCCAAGCCTCCAGCATTACTGACAGCACTTGCTAATTTGTAACCGCTATTCCAAATCATTCCTCCTTGAATAATTGGATGTTTTATATTGAAAAGTTGAGTGATTCTGTTCATAAAAATAAATTAAACTTTGCTAAAGTAAACAAAGTAGAACTCAATTAAAAAAATATTGGTTACAATATTATAAACTATATTTCAATTGAATATTATATAGAGAGTTGGTGGCATAATGCGCTTTATTCCACAAAAATCCATAAGTAGAACCTTTAGAATCGCCTAAAAAATAATATTCAAAATCCAATCCTAAGCAATATTTTTTGGTAATATAATAATTTAGACCATATCCAAAATTCATTGTCACAAAAGTTTTGGCAAAAGTACTATAATCTACATTAGCATAAGCATAATCACTTTTTGTTTCCATAGTCAATGAAGGACCTGTTTTAATACTTCCATGCCAATTTTTCTTTATTCTAAATTCCCATTTAAGATCTATTGGAATGACAAAAGCTTGTCCATCAAATCTATTATAAACCGGCGAATCTGATACACCTTGAGTTGTCTTAATCCACCCAAAATTCCAACTATTCTCGGGTTGATTGATAAAAGAAACTCCGGTTTTCATATATTTAATACGAGCTTGCACACTCCAGTGTTTATCGAAATAATATTCGGAAATCCCACCAATACTAATCGATGTATTTCCTTCATTATAATCAAAGGAAGTTATGGCATTCAATCCAATTTCAGCACCAAAATACCATTTCCCCTTTGGATTAATGAGTTTCGCTTTCGTCTGTGAAAAAGCACAAACTGATAAAAACAACAAATAATAAACTGTCTTTTTCATATTATTCCGTTTTAGATTTGTTACTACCAATACTATAATGCCATCTCTTAACTTTATGATTACTTTCTAAAGCAGGTACTAATGCTGCTGTTATAATAAAAGGAAAACTAACTGGAATCAGTATTAAAATAATCGGATTTGTAGCAGAGGCAATTACACATGCAGCCACGATTGCACCTCCCAAAACATAAAATGTTGTTTCAATGATAGCAGAAGTAACAGAACGTCTCTTAATCATGAGTATTGAATCAAGAAGAATATTTTCATCATCAATTTCAATCGTTTTGTCATCAATAATTTTAAATCTACCTGTAAAGTGATTTCCATCATTTGTAACAATTTTGATTCGTTTATTTTCTTTTAAAAATTCTACTTCTCCTGTTTTTTTATCATTTAAAATAATGCCTTTTACTTGACTATGAACTAAAGAACTAATGAATAGCATCATAAAATAGAAAATAGTTGTTCTCGACTTTAAATAAATTGTATTTGATTTCATAATTTGATTTTTTTTAATAGTTCAAAATTATAACAGTTAGAATTTAAATAAATTGCATATTTCGCTAATAAAATTAAATTAATTTGCTATTTTCGCAAATTATATAAATTTTTTATGAATAAAAAAACAATCAACTATTTAATTTCCATAACCAATTATAAACCCATAAAACTTACCGAAAAAATATCGGAAATATTAGATATTTCTTTTGATTCGGCTTACCGTAGAGTTTCAAATAAGGTAGAGTTTTCGGTTTCTGAATTAGAAAAAATTGCTTTATATTATAAATTTTCGATAGACGAAGTATTGTTCTTAAGTTCAAAAAAAAATGTTTTATTCCTAACACCAGAAACAGTAAATAATACCAAAACCTTTCTGAATTTTTTACAAGAAACTAATAAAATGGTCTTTGAATATATCAACAAACCTAATACTACAATTTATTATTCGGCAAAAGATATTCCATTCTATTATACTATTGGTCAAAATTTACTGAGTAAATTAAAGTTTTATATTTGGATGTATTCTACGAATCCCGATTTTCATTTAAAGAAAATCCCCTTTGCAGAATTTTCATTAACACCTGAAATAACAACCGAAAGTTTAAGAATTTCATTTTTAAATGACACTACCAATACTACTGAAATATGGAATACCACTACAATTGATAGTGCTTTGTATGCGCTAGAATATTTGAACAAAGTAAAATTAATAACCCAATATGAAATAGAATCAATATTGCATGAACTAAAAGAATTACTTGATTTAATAAAACTTTATGCAACTGGAGGAAGAAAACAGTATGGAAAAAAATTTGAATTATTTCACAATTCGCTATTTGTGATGAATAACTCCGTATTATTCCAATCAGGAAATGAAAGCACAGCGGTTATTCAATATAATCTGATTGAATATTTGAACACTAAAAACTTTAAAATATGTAATCAATTACAAGACTATTTTGGAAATCAAATTCATCTTTCCAAGAATCTAACTAAAAGTAATGAAAATGACCGCAATCACTTTTTCGAATTATTAGAATTAAAAATTAATGCATTCATCAAAAACCATTTTGTATTAAATTCGAACTAGTTTTTAATTATTTTTCCAGATTGAATGGCAGAATTATTAACTATTTTGTATTCATAAACACCTTTTGGTAAGAAACGTAATGAAATAGTAAAAAATGCTTCTGAGGTATACTCTTCCAACACTAGCTGACCTAAAGCGTTATAAAGACTAATTTTGGTAGTTTCAAAACCATCAGGTTGCATGATTGAAATAGAATCATTTGTTGGATTGGGTGCTATTTTATATTTATTTTCTGCATATTCCTCATTTTTTAGCAGAGCATTATTCAAGGCTACTCCAAAGTCTGGAATACCATATCCATATTGCGCATCAGGAGTGGTATACCGATCTGCTGATTGTTTCACAAATTGTATAATTTGTGCATTTGTTGCCCATGGAATAGCTTGCCAAAAACTCGCAATCATTCCTGCCATAATGGGACAAGAAAATGAAGTTCCACTGGCAGTACCAATTGTTCCATCCGTAAATGAAAGAACGCTATTTTGTCCTTGCGCCATCACATCTGGCTTAATTCTATTATCAAAACTTGGTCCAATAGAACTAAAAGCCGCATACGATCTATCTGATTGTACGGCTCCAACGGCTAATACATTGGTTGCTTCTGCTGGAACACCAATATTTGGATTGGCTGTTCCTCCCGAATTTCCCGCACTGGCAACCACAACCATTCCTTTACTGAAAGCAATATTTGCTCCTTGAGATGCAAAAGCAACATTTCCAGTCATTTCAGAATAGCTGTGGCTATAGCTTGGATTATCATATGAGAAATAACCCAATGAAGTCGAAATAATATCAGCTCCCAATCGATCGGCTTCTTCGGCTCCCTCTACCCAATAACTCTCTTCAACAGGATTTTCGCTTGCTACATCTTCTGTTATAAATAAATAATATTGAGCATCTGGAGCTGTTCCCACCAATTGTCCATCTACATAACCCGTCATACACGAGAGCGTCATAGTACCATGATTATGAGTTGAAAAAATATCATTATTTCCAGCCACAAAATTATAACCTCCCAAATATTGATTATTGGTGAACATTCGTGTAAACGGAGCAATGGAATTCACCCCAATAAAACCTGAATCTAACACTGCTATAATTTTTCCAGAACCAGTATAATTGGCTTGATGCAATGTTTGACCATTTAACATCTGTATTTGATTTACAGAACTTCCATAATTGAAGGTTGTTTGAACATCCAACTGTTTATTTACTGGATTTATAGTTTTGGGCGCAGTCATTTTGGCATTTAAAGCATTATTAGCAAAATGAATGTGATTTACAAAAGGTAAACTAGTTAAAGTAGTAATATCTGCAATGCTACCTCGAATGTGAAGACAATTTAACCATTTTGATTTTGCTTTTACAGTAATTCCTGTTGAAGCAGTAATTTGGTCAATGTAAGTTTGTTCAATAGGTGCATCGGTGCTGTTCAGTGCAATTCCTTGAGCCGTTCTTCTGTCTAGTGCTCTCTGTGTAAGAGCGGTTAAAGGATTGTCAAAAAATGCTTGTTCATTGGGTTTATCATTAAAATATACCCAAGCATCTTCCTGAGAAAATCCACAAAAAGACATTAAAAACAGTGCAATAAACAATATCTTTTTCATAACTTTTATAGTACTATGATGCTAATTTATGAAATTACTCCCGAACCTACTAATTCCTCTCCAATATTCCAAGCTACAAATTGACCTTCGGTTATTGCCGATTGAGGTTCGTCAAATTCAACGTATAAACCGCTTTCAAATTGATAAAGTGTAGCTTTTTGCAATTCTTGACGGTAGCGAATACGCGCAACTACTTGCATTGTCTCCCCATTTTGAAGTTGTAAATCTTCACGAATCCAATGAATTTCTTGTGGTTGAACTCGCAACACTTTTCGAAACAATCCAGGATGATGATGACCTTGCCCTGTATAGATCGAATTAGTTCTAACGTCGGTTGCAATAATAAATAATGCTTCTTTCGTTCCTCCAACATTCAATCCTTTGCGCTGCCCAATAGTAAAGTAATGAGCTCCTTGGTGTTTTCCAACTACTTTTCCAACTTCTGGCGTATACGAAATTGGTGTCGACTCAAAAATAAGCGTTTCTTCTTTAGATGGAAAGCTAGGTTTATCTTGATTGTAAATTATACTATCTGCAGGAATTTCATAAATCAAACCTTCTTTAGGTTGTAATTGTTGTTGCAAAAATTCTGGCAAACGTACTTTTCCAATAAAGCATAGACCTTGAGAGTCTTTCTTTTCTGCTGTTACCAATTCCATTTTGGTAGCAATTTCACGAACTTCTGGTTTGGTTAATTCTCCAATTGGAAATAATGATTTTGCCAGTTGTTCTTGGGAAAGTTGGCAAAGAAAATAGGATTGATCTTTGTTGCCATCAATTCCGGCTTTTAATTGATAAACGGGTTGTCCCTCAACTTCAGTAATTCCTTTTCTGCAATAATGTCCAGTTGCTACATAATCCGCGCCTAAACTTAATGCGATTTTCATAAAAACATCAAACTTAATCTCTCGATTACACAAAACATCAGGATTTGGAGTTCTTCCCTTTTCATATTCACTGAACATATAGTCCACGATTTTTTCTTTGTATTGTTCGCTCAAATCAACCGTTTGAAAAGGAATTCCAAGTTTTTCGGCAACTAAGAGTGCATCATTACTGTCCTCTAACCAAGGACATTCGTTAGAAATGGTTACCGAATCATCATGCCAATTTTTCATAAATAGACCGATAACCTCGTAGCCCTGTTCTTGTAAAAGATAGGCAGCTACACTCGAATCAACACCTCCGGAAAGTCCTACTACAACACGTTTCATTTAATTCATTATTTGAACTACAAATTTACATCAAATACTAAAAAAAGTATAGGCTTTATTTATTAAAACATAGACTTAAATAAAAGTAACAACTAATTACCGATTCTCTTCTCTTGTAATAGGTCTTTTCATGAATTTTCTAACCTTCTTTTTACTCATATTTTCTTTAGTAATCTTTCCATTGGTATTCATTTCCCATATACCTTCCTTTTTACCATTCACATACATTCCTTTGGCAACGACAACATTTTGAGAATTTCTAAAAATTGCCAAACCATCATATTCTCCGTTTTTATAATTACTTTCTTCGAACACAATTCCATTTTCAGCATAATTTTTATAACTTCCTTCCTTTTTACCATTCTTGTAAGTAGTTTCTTCTGCTATTTTTCCGCTTTGATAATAAACCATTCGTAAGCCATTGAGTTTTCCATTTACATAATGTTCAATAGTCATAATTTGCGGTGAATTCTCATGATAATATTTCCACTCGCCTTCATATTGTTTATTTATGACTTTACCTTCGCTCACTTTATTCTTACTTTGATTGTAAAAAATAGTATAGCACGAATTGTCTTTAGGATTGAATTCTCTTGTGGCAATTACAGTACCTACAGTAGTATCATCAAAAAACTTAAAGATACCTACTTCTTTACCGTGATCAAAACTACCTTCAAAACGTGGTCGCTTAGATTGCTCATAAACGCCTTTCCAAAGTCCGTGCTTCAATCCTTTTTCATCCAATTTATTGATTTCTTGCGCAAAAACCGGACTTATTATAAAAATAAAAAATAAGACATATTTCATTTGATTTCTTTTTAGAATATTGTGTTAACTCAAAAATAGTAATTTTATTATGATAAAAAAGCTGCCATTTCTGACAGCTTCTATTTATTTTTTTCCTTTCGCTTTTTGTTCTTCTGCTTGTTCCATTACCTCACGAAGTTTCTTTTGAAATTTACCTTCTTTGGTTGGTTTGGCTTTATTTTCTTGAATTTGAGCATGAATTTTGTCGCTGTCGATAAAGTATTTCTTAATTACAAGCATGATTCCGATAGTAATTAAGTTGGACATAAAGTTGTACAAACTCAATCCCGACCCGTAGCTGTTGAAGAAAATTAACATCATTAACGGCGAAACATAAATCATGATTTTCATCATCTTAGCCATATCGGGCATTCCTTCTTGTTGCGGTTGCGCCATTTGATTATCGCCCGAAGTCATTTTCATGTAGAAGAAAATAGCAATCGCAGCCAAAATTGGAAACAAACTTATGTGATCTCCATACAACGGAATATTGAAGGGTAATTTTACAATTTGGTCAAACGATGATAAATCATCTGCCCATAAAAATCCTTGTTGTCTCAATTCAAAAGCCGATGGAAAGAATCGGAATGAAGCCATCAAGAACGGCATCTGAATCAATGCCGGAATACAACCCGCCATTGGATTCACTCCTGCCTTGTTATATAATTTCATAGTTTCCTGTTGTTTTTTAACAGGATCTTTGATTTTCTCACTAATTTCTGCAATTTCTGGTCGCAACACTTTCATCTTAGCTTGAGATAAAAACGACTTGAACGTAATAGGTGACATGGCAATTTTTATCAAAATAGTAAATAGGATTATCGCCAAACCGTAATTCATAAAACCACCCAAAAATCCGAATAAAGGCACAAAAATAAATCGGTTAATCCATCCGAAAATCCCCCAACCTAAGGGAATTATTTTGTCTAGATTCTTACCTTCATACGATTTTAATATTTTGTAATCGGTAGGTCCGTAATACCAATTCATTTTATAATCCAACTCTCCATTTCGATACGCTAACGGCACGGTTGATTTAAACTGTTTGGTAAAAACTGTATCAATCTTTACATCATTTACCAAAGTAGATGATTGAATTTTTGAAGTTTCAAATGGAGTGCTGGTCATCAATATTGACGAAAAGAAATGTTGCTTATAAGCAATGAAACTTGTTTTTATTGGAGTCTCTTCTTTATCCTTTCCTTGATTTACATAACTGATTTTTCCCTCTTCGTATTCGTAATAGATTTCAGCATTTTGATTTTCGTACGTAACACTCTTCTCGTTGCGATACGATTTCAAATTCCATTCTAAATCAACGGGTTTAGAAGTATTTAACGCTTTACTTAATCCTTGTGAACGAATATCAAAATCAACCAAATAATCGTTTGGCTTCAACACATATTTGTATTCTAAATATTCATTAGCGCCTGCTTTTAACTTCATTGATAAGACTTGGTTTCCTCCTACTTTAGTTAAAGTTGGTTCAAAAAATAAATCTTTGGTATTTAATTGACGATTATCGACTGTTTTTAGCGCAATATTTAAGTCGGCATTATTGTTTTTGATTAATTCAACCAATTGACCCGAACCTTTTTTAAACTTTTCATATTTCTTTAAAATTGCTTCCGAAATATATCCTCCTTTATTGGCTATCGTCAATTTAACCAGATCATTTTCAACAGTTGTAAATCCCTCTTTTGCCGAAGGTAATGTAGCTGAATACGCAAAACTTCCCAAAGCACCTTGTAGTTTTTGAAGTTTAACTGTATCGTTAACAGTAGTATCTGCGATGGTAGTGGTTACCTGCTTTGTTTTGGCTTCTAACGCTTTCTTTTCTTTGTCAATTTTTTCTTGTTTGGCTTTTAAGGCTTGTTCCTTTTGAGCATCTTTCTGACTGTTAATCATCATCCAAACAAAAATTACCACAATCAAAGTTATTCCAATAATTGAATTCTTATCAAATTTCTTTTCTTCCATTATTATTTACAATTTATACATCAGTCGCATAAAGGACTGTTTTGTTTCTATATTTTAGTGTAACCTGATATGTTACCGCTTATTTTTAACCATTGCTGCGACAAAGCTAACAAAAATTGGCTGCGGATTGGCAACGGTACTTTTATATTCCGGGTGATACTGAACTCCAATAAAAAAAGGATGATTGGTAATCTCGACAATTTCTACTAAACCAGTATCTGGATTGATACCAGAACTTATTAATCCAGCTTGTTCTAATGCTATGGCATACTTGTTATTGTATTCATATCGGTGACGATGGCGTTCTGAAATTTGTGTTTTACCATAAATTTGATGTGCCAAAGTGCCTTCTTTAATTTCACAGTTCCAAGAACCTAAACGCATTGTACCTCCTTTATCGGTAATTGTTTTTTGATTTTCCATTAAATCAATAACTGGATTAGTTGTATCCGCATTCATTTCAGTTGAATTAGCATCTGCCAATCCTAAAATAGTTCTTGAATATTCAATAACCGCCATTTGCATTCCCAAACAAATTCCGAAAAAAGGGATATTATGTTCACGAGCATATCGAACAGTTTCTATCTTTCCTTCTATTCCTCGTTCGCCAAATCCTGGAGCAACAAGTATACCATCGATTCCTTGCAACATTTTTTCTGCCGTTTTGGCATTGATGTGTTCCGAATGAAGACTAATTACATTAACTTTCGTTTCATTGGCTGCACCAGCATGAATGAAAGCCTCCAAAATAGATTTGTAAGAATCTTGCAATTCAACATATTTACCCACCAAACCAACATTGATGGTATGCTTTGGATTTTTCAATCGGTGCAGAAAATCATTCCATTGCGATAAATCGGGTGCGGATTTTTCAGGTAAATTTAATTTTTTTAATGCTACAACATCTAATTTTTCTTCAAGCATTAAATTCGGCACTTCATATATCGTTTTAGCATCGATTGACTGAATTACAGCTTCACGTTTTACATTACAGAATAAAGCTAGTTTCTGACGTAATTCGTCGGATAATTCGTGTTCGGTTCGACACACTAATATATCGGCTTTAATTCCGCTTTCCATTAGTGTTTTGACTGAATGTTGTGTAGGTTTTGTTTTTAATTCTCCTGCTGCCGCTAAAAAAGGAACCAAGGTTAAGTGAATTACAATTCCGTTATTATCTCCCAATTCCCAAACCAATTGACGTACCGATTCGATATAGGGCAACGATTCGATATCACCAACCGTTCCCCCGATTTCTGTAATTACAATATCAAAGTCACCCGATTTCCCGAGTAACTGCATACGTTCTTTAATTTCATTGGTAATATGAGGAACAACCTGAACAGTTTTTCCTAGAAATTCGCCACGACGTTCTTTTTCAATAACCGACAGATACACTCTTCCTGTCGTTACATTATTGGCCTGAGACGTTGGAACGTTCAAGAATCTTTCGTAATGACCTAAATCCAAATCGGTTTCAGCTCCATCATCAGTTACAAAACATTCTCCGTGTTCGTATGGATTTAATGTTCCAGGATCTACGTTAATATACGGATCAAACTTTTGGATTGTGGTTCGGTACCCTCGTGCTTGTAATAATTTTGCTAATGATGCTGCTATAATTCCTTTTCCTAAAGAAGAAGTCACACCACCCGTAACAAAAATGTATTTCGTTTGATTCATGAGTTTTTTTTTTTGACAACTAATTTAGTTTTCCGTACTGTTGTGTTGTTGTATGTTGTTGTAAAAAACGATGCAAAAGTACAATTTTAATTGGATTGTTAGATTTTTAGAACGGTAGAATTTATAGAAAAAAAGAAGCCCTCAGTATAATTTAGTCTATTTTTTTAATAATCATTTTTTGGGTATTGTTTTTTGATGTTACGAATTAATTCTTCAAGTCCATTTAATTTAAGTTCATAAACAAGTTTGAGTTGTTCTCCCAATTGTCCACTAGGCAGGCGATTGTTGTGAATCCACACTAAATAAAATTCTGGTAAATCAATCAGATACTTTCCTTCATATTTTCCGAAAGGCATTTTGGTATGAGCCAATTTTATGAGAGATTTTTGTTTGTCGTCCATAGTTGGAAAATGAGGAAAAAGAAAAGAGAAATGAACATATACTAGAGATTTAATACCCTTAGAACATTAATTTTCTTTGTTCTATGTTATTTTCTTTATCATTTCCAA
>CAZSZH010000066.1:0-12252 GCA_964610785.1 uncultured Flavobacterium sp.
CTCCTTGAATCAAAAACCAATCTACAATTGCCCAAATTCCTAATCCACCACAGGATAATAATTTTGCAATTCCTAATCCAGTATCTCCAATGTAAAAACGGTCGATTCCTAAATGTCCACCGGCAACAATAGAAATGATTAATGCTGTTGTTGGATCTTTAAATTGAAGCATTTGCACCGTTGCCCATTTTGATTCGTCTAGTTGTAGTAATCGTTCTCTAACTGATACTAAATGATAGCTCTCAAAATATTTTGAGTTCATCATCATAAACATATCGACTTTTGCTGCATCCATAAGATTTTGTTTTTGGTTATATTAGTTTTGTTTTCAATGGTCTAAAATATAAAAAAATACTTATCAGTCGATTATTTATTAATAAAGTTGCTGATAATTTTAGTTTTTATACAAATCAACGATTTTATCTACAATAATTTGAGCCAATTTTTCGTGACTTTCATACGTCCAACCAGCAATGTGTGGTGTTAATAGAACATTCTCGGCATTTAATAAATATTCAAAAGCAGCAGGTTTTTCATCCCTTGATTGCTCTGGTGATGAGATAAAAAGATTTTCGAAAGATAATTTTTCATATTCTAAAACATCCAATCCTGCTCCTAAAATTTTCGCTGATTGTAAAGCAGCAACCAAATCGTTGGTGACGACATTTTTACCACGTGACGTATTGATAAACCAAAAAGGTTTGGTAAAAGCATTTATAAAATCGCTATTTACCATTTTATCTGTCTTGGAAGTCCACGGAATATGCAAACTCAAAACATCGGCTTTTTGTTGAAGTTCTCGAAGTGAAACCTGTTTGGCGTTTTCATCTCCCACATGGTCTAGAATGTCATAACATAAAACAACAACATCAAACCCACGTAGTTTTTTAGCAAATGATTTCCCCATGTTGCCATAACCAATTATTCCGATGGTTTTGTGCTCCAATTCAAACCCGCGATTACCTTCTCGAATCCATTTGCCTTCTCGAACCAATCGATCAGCTCGATTTAACTTGTTCATCAGCGAAAGCAACATTCCGAGTGCATGTTCGCCAACAGCATTACGGTTTCCTTCGGGTGCTGCAATTAAATGAACTCCTTTTTCAATGGCATAATCGCAATCGATGCTTTCCAGTCCGGCACCTACACGAGCAATGAATTGAAGATTTGTTGCTTTATCTAAAAATGTTTTGTCAATTTTAAATCGAGACCGAATGACGATTCCATTATAATTTTGAATTTTAGCTTCGATTTCTTCTTTAGTTGAGGTAAAATCTTCTTCATTTTGAAAACCAGCTTGTTCCAGTTCTTCCCATAATAAAGGATGATTACTATCGATGTGGAGGATTTTTATAGTTTCAGTTTTATAGTTCATAAAATAGCACGTTTATGATCTCCATTTTAATACAGTTTTAAAAGTAATGATTTCTAAACCTACAATATCTTTCCGGTCAACAACATTGCCGAAATGGAGAAGTAGATTATTAATCCCGTAACATCGACCATTGTAGCTACAAAAGGAGCCGATGCTGTGGCTGGGTCTAGCCCAACGCGTCTTAGCACAAAAGGAATCAACGAACCAGAAAGTGTTCCCCATAATACGATAGCAACCAATGAAAAGGAAACGCTTAATGCAATCCAAACCCAATAGACCCCATAATCGTAGATTCCCGTTTTTTGCCAAATCATAATTCGAATAAAACCAATGGCTCCTAAAATTGCTCCGAGCAATAATCCAGAAAATATTTCTTTTTTCATGACATACCACCAATCAGATAGTTGTAATTCCTTCAGTGCCATAGCACGAATAATCAGCGATGCCGCTTGTGAACCCGAATTTCCTCCGCTGGATATGATTAAAGGTAAAAACAAAGTCAAAACTACTGCTTTTTCTATTTCAACATTAAAATAACCCATAGCAGAAGCGGTAAGCATTTCTCCTAAAAACAAAATGATTAACCAAGTAGCTCTTTTTCGTACTAATTCAAAAAGGGTAGTTTTGGTGTATGATAAATCCAATCCCTCGGTACCCCCAAATTTATGGATGTCTTCGGTGTCTCTTTGTTCAATTACATCTAAAATGTCATCAATAGTAATTCTACCCACTAACCTTCCTAATTCATCAACAACTGGAATAGCTTCCAAATCATATTTTTGCATGATTCGTGCTACTTCAACATCCTCATCATCAACTTTTACAAAGTTTAATTTTCGGATATATACCTCACTAATAGGAGTTCTAGTAGAGGTGGTTAATAAATCTTTTAAGGACAATCTTCCTTTCAATCTTCCATCGTCATCTACCACATAAATAGAATGAACTCGAGATATATTTTCGGCTTGAATACGCATTTCTTTAACGCAGGTCAGCACATTCCAATTTTCATTGACTTTAACCAACTCTTTGTGCATAATTCCACCAGCAGTATCTTCGTCATAACGGAGTAACTCAACAATATCTTTGGCATGTTCTACGTCTTGAAGCTCTGAAATTACCTCTTCTTTACGGTCTTTTGAGAGTTCCGCAATAATATCGGCAGCATCGTTAGTATCCAATTCATCTAACTCTTCGGCAATTTCTTTAGGCGATAATCTGCTTAAGATTTTTTCTCGTAAATCTTCGTCTATTTCTAGTAAAACCTCGGCAGTTTTATCGCTATCTAAAACTTTAAAAATATAGGTCGCTTCGTCAAAATCTAATTCTTCTAAAATTTCAGCAATATCAGCATGGTGCAAGTCGTTCAATAAAACTTCCAATTGATGGTCGTTTTTTTGTTGTACAAGCTCTTCTATTTGTTTTAATAGTTCTTTGCTGATTTTAAACTGCATGGGCTTCTATTTTTTGGGTAAGTTCAATGAATTGTTCAACAGACAATTGCTCTGGTCGGAGGTCAAAGATACTATCTTCTCTTAAATTATCTGACAAATTTAGAGATTTTAAGCTATTGCGCATTGTTTTTCTGCGTTGTTGAAAAGCCATTTTCACTACCGTGTACAGCATTTTTTCATTACATGGCAAGGTATAATTTTCTTTTCTACGCATTCTCATTACGCCCGATTTTACTTTTGGTGGCGGAATAAAAACCGTTTCATCAACCGTAAACAAATATTCTACTTCATAAAAAGCCTGTGCTAAAACCGATAAAATCCCATAAACCTTACTGCCTTTTTTGGAACAAATCCGCTCGGCAACTTCTTTTTGAAACATCCCCGCAAATTCTGGGACTTGATTGCGATATTCTAGTGCTCTAAAAACGATTTGTGTAGAAATATTGTAAGGGAAATTTCCAATAATAGCAAACTGTTTACCCTCAAAAGTATCATTGATGTTGTATTTTAAAAAATCTTTAGAAATAATTTTATCGTTCAATTTCGGAAAATTCTCTTGCAAATAGGTTACCGATTCGGTATCGATTTCAATAACATAAGTATTCACTGGTTTTTCTAGCAAATATTTTGTCAAAACTCCCATACCCGGTCCAATTTCTAATACATTATCATATCCTTCAAGATGCAAGGTATCGGCAATGGCTTTGGCGATCGATTCGTCTTTCAGGAAATGTTGTCCGAGGTGTTTTTTGGCTTTTACTTTTTCCATATATTTTGCCACGAAGGCGCTAGGTAAATAAGGTTTTTTCTCGCAAAAGCGCGAAACAGTTTATTTGTTAATTCGTCTGAAAAAACTCCGAAACAAATTCCAATTCAGTTCTAAAAGCAAGCATTTTATCTCCAAAAAGACGCGCTCCTTCTTCTCTCAATCTTGGCGCATCTTCATTATAATATCGTTGCAAGGTTTCTTTGCTATCGGTAGTGTATTGAATGGCATAAGTTGTCCCCCCCATTTCTTCTTCAACCAAAACTTTTACCATTCTAGCTGAGGTAAATTTGCCCGTCGCTAAAACGTCGTTGATGTGTTTGGTTTGCATCCAATTCATCCATTGATTATGAACGCTTTCGTGAATATTTATGGTTACATTGTATAAAATCATAGGATTATAGATTGCTGATTTTTTTTATTTATTAAGCACTTCGACTGCGCTCAGTGTGACAATATGAATTAAATTAATATTGTTTATATCTCTTTGTCTCCCCGCAACTTCCTGTATTTTTTCTGTGCCGTGACGTAATAAATGCTGTCTTCGTGTTTAGTAATTAGTTCTTCATAAAGCGGTTTGGCATGTTCTACATCATTCAATTGATTGTAAATTTCTGCCGAATAAAACAATGCTTCATCAATATAAATACATTCTTTAAAATTGTCTAAAATCTGTTTGTAATTAGCTAAAGCAGAAGCTGTATCGCCCATACTTTCATAGATTTTTCCAATTCTTAAAAGCGTTACAGGCTCAATCGCGTCTCCTTTATTTTCTTTCAAAATGGCTTGAAATGCGGCTAAAGCATCAGGCTTTTTATCTTGAAACAGTAAAAAATCCGCACGCGAAAACTTCTTTAAAGCAACTTGTGTAGAATCTTCAACCGTATTGTCTGAAATCAATAGAAATAAATCTAATGCATCATTAGCAATCAATTGCGTAGAGGCTGACTTCAATACTTCCAATTGATGATTCGCCCATTTAAAATCGGCTTTATAATAACTAGTTTTAGCGATTTTTAAATTGGCTTCTTGTCCAATCGGACTGTTATTTCCGTCGGCTTCAATTTGTGAATAATAGATTAATGCCTGATTGAACTTTTCTTCAAACAATAAAATATCTGCTAATTCCATTTTAGCTTCGGCTATTTTATCTCTATTGAGTGGCATTTCGAGAACATTCTTCAAAATCGTTTTCCCAGTTTCGGGATCTTTCAAATTAAAGGTGGCAAAATGTGCTTTCAGTTTCAATATCGATAATGTATACGGACTAACACCAAATTCTTTAATTAAATTGTCCAATTCCAAACTGATTGTGGCATAGTCTTTTGGTTGTGCTTTCTTGATTTTCATTTCCATCAAATAGGTATGCGCCTGAATCTGTAAATCTAAATCTTTGGTGTTTTCCAATACAAAACTTAATATCTGTGTCGCTGCTTCGTCGTCATTTTCTTCAATTGCTAATTGTCCTAAATTAACAATATTAGAAAACGATTCTGGGTTTCTTTTATAAATAGCTTTTTGCTGGATAAAGGCTTTACCATATTCTTTTTGTTGTACATAAAGCCAACTTAAATATTCATTCCAAAAGATGTCTTGCGTTTTTTGAATACGAATTAACAATGCTTTTTTCAACGTTTCATTAAAAGTGGTACCACCTTCATCCATCATAAAACGAGACAATTGATTTTGAATCATGATTAAATTTTGAGGCACTTTAAATGATTCGTCCAAAAACATCTCTACCATTTTGTCAGTATCGCCTTTTTGTCCATACAGCAATGCCATTTGAAAATTGAAATCGAATTTTGGTTCCAGTTGCAATGCTAATTGGTAGGATTGCAGCGCATAATCTACCAATGATTTCTTTTCGAAAATAAAGGCAATATTATACACTTCATTAACGTTCTTTTTTATTTTATCAACGGCTTGATCATAATATTTCTTGGCTTTCTCTTGATTTTTTTGCAATTGAAAATTATATCCGAGTTCTACCAGAAGATTGGCTTGTTTAAATTTTTCATAACGCTCTTGAATTGATTTTTCAGCTTTTTCAAACTGTTGTAATTGCTGATAACATTCAATCGTTTTTTGAAAATAAGTAAAATTATTGGGTTGACTTTTGAGTAAATCTTCAAAGCTAATGAGTGCTTTTTCAAACTCGCCTCGGTCAAAATAATTTTGCGCCAATTGTTCGGATTGCCCTTGAACAAAAAGAGAAAAAGTCAGAAAAAATAAGGTTACAAAAAGCTTTTTCATGTTTTTATATTAAAAAATAATGTACTAAAGTAACACTTTTTGTGTCAATTTAGTACATTGCTTTATAAGATTAACTTTTAGTTAATAATATCAAATCCGGTATACTTGCGCAATACATCAGGAATTACAATTCCTTCTGGCGTTTGATAGTTTTCTAGAATTCCTGCCATTACTCTTGGTAATGCCAATGAACTACCATTTAGTGTATGAGCCAATTGATTTTTACCTTCTTTATCTTTAAAACGCAATTTTAAACGGTTAGCTTGAAACGTTTCAAAATTAGAAACAGATGATATTTCCAACCATCGGTCTTGTGCTGTTGAAAACACTTCAAAATCATAGGTTAAAGCAGAAGCAAAACTCATGTCGCCGCCGCAAAGACGTAAAATTCGGAACGGTAATTTCAATTCACGCATAATATTTTTCACATGCTCCACCATTCCGTCTAAGGCCTGATAGGAGTTGTCAGGATGTTCGATGCGCACGATTTCTACTTTATCAAATTGATGTAAACGATTTAATCCACGAACGTGTGCGCCATATGAACCTGCTTCTCTTCGAAAACATGGTGTATAGCCGGTACACAAGATTGGTAATTCACTTTCGTTTACAATAACATCGCGAAATATATTGGTTACTGGAACTTCGGCCGTTGGTATTAAATATAAATCATCTAACCCAACATGATACATTTGACCTTCTTTATCAGGCAATTGTCCTGTGCCATAACCTGAAGCTTCATTTACCAAATGAGGAACTTGGTATTCTTGATAGCCAGCTTCGGTATTTTTATCTAAAAAATAAGAAATTAAAGCCCGTTGCAATTTGGCTCCTTTTCCTTTGTATACCGGAAATCCAGCACCTGTGATTTTAACACCTAATTCAAAATCGATGATGTCATATTTTTTAACCAATTCCCAATGAGGTAAAGCTCCTTCAAATAATTTTGGGATTTCTCCCTCCTCAAAAACATTTAAGTTTTCTTCTGGAGTTTTTCCTTCGGGAACAATATCAGCAGGAAGATTGGGTAACAAATACATTTTTTGCGTTAGTTCATGGGCAAAAGCTTCTACTTTTTCTGAAAGTTCTTTTCCTTGTTCTCGTAACGAAACCGTTTTTAGTTTCAGAATTTCAGCTTTTGCTTTTTCACCGTTTTTCATTAAATCACCAATGTCTTTAGATAATCTATTGGATTCTGAAAGAGTATTATCTAGTTCCACTTGCGTGTTTCTGCGATTTTCATCTAATTGCAAAATTTCCTCTACAATGGTAGCAGCATCTAAATACTTTTTAGCTAATGCAGTAATTACTTTCTCTTGATTTTCTCTAATAACAGCGATCTGTAACATGACGTAAATTTTATAAGATTGCAAATTTAAGAAATTGGTTTCTATTTAAAGAATATTATAAAAAAGATTGTAATTCATTATAAAATCATCAACAGTAGTCTATTAACAAGTATTATTAAGCTGTTTTGAAGGTTGTCGATTTGAAAATTTAGTATATTCGCAGAAAATAGCTTTTCACTATGAAAAAAATATATCTTTTACTTTTTCTGTTTACGTTGACCTTTACAGTTGCACAAAATCAACCTGATAAGAATAACCAAATTGCTAATATCGAAAAGAAATCAGCTCACAAGTTGATGAATATCACGGTAAATCCAAATACTCAAAATTATGATATTACCTATCATAAATTAGAATTTACCGTTGATCCAGCCATTTATGCGATTAACGGAAAAGTAACGACTACTTATACTGCACTGGCTGATATGAACACAGTTACTTTCGATTTAGCAAATGAATTGACCGTAAGTAGCGTGATAATGAATAATCAAAATCTTTCTTTTGTTGAAAACGGAAATAACGAATTAGTGATTACGTTGCCAGCAACACAGTATCTAGGAACATCGGCAACGGTTGAAATAACCTATTCAGGGACACCACCTAGTAATGGTTTTGGTTCGTTTGTAACCACAACACACAATAGTGTTCCGATATTGTGGACATTATCTGAGCCCTTTGGTGCGAGAGATTGGTGGCCATGTAAGCAAGATTTGAACGATAAAGTAAATAGCATTGATGTTTATATCACTACACCATCACAATACATAGCCGTTTCTAACGGTATTGAGCCCGAATCTCCTGTTGATGACGGCACCAATAAAACTACTCATTTTCATCACAATTACCCAATTCCAGCTTATTTAATAGCTATTGCGGTAACCAATTATAGTGTCTATAATCAAATAGCCGGAACAATTCCAAATCAATATCCAATCGTCAATTATATTTTCCCAGAAAATTTAGCAACTGTTCAATCACAATTAGACCAGACACCTTTACTATTAAATTTATACACCAATTTATTTGAAATATATCCTTTTCATAATGAAAAATATGGACATGCACAATTTGGTTGGGGTGGTGGCATGGAACACACAACGGTCTCTTTTATGGTTGGATTTGACAGACAGTTGGTTGCTCACGAAATGGCACATCAGTGGTTTGGCGATAAAATAACTTGTGGTTCTTGGAAAGACATTTGGTTAAACGAAAGTTTTGCTACCTATGTAGCCTCTATGGTTTATGAAAATTTTGATGGCTTAAGTGCTTTTGTATCCGACAAAACCAACATGGTAAATTATATTACTTCGCAACCCAATGGTGCGGTTTATCTTACCGATGCAGAAGCAACAGATGAAAATAGAATTTTTGATAATCGATTGAGTTATGATAAAGGAGCCATGGTATTAGAAATGCTTCGTTTTAAAATGGGTGATGCTGCTTTTTTTCAAGCCTTAAGAGAATACTTGGCAGATTCTGGTTTAGCCTATGGTTATGCGGTGACTAGCAATCTTCAAAGTCATTTGGAAAGTGTATATGGAAACAGTTTGACCGAGTTTTTTAATGATTGGATTTACAATCAAGGCTATCCAACTTATACGATTACTGCTCAAAATTGGGGAGCAGGACAGGCAAAATTCACTGTAAATCAAACACAATCAGATCCTTCTGTAAGTTATTTTGAAATGCTAATCCCTGTAAGAATTCACGGAGCTAATGGCGAACAACAAGATATTGTTTTAAACAACACAACAAATGGTGAAGTTTTTATTCAACCGGTTTCCTTCCCGATTGTGAGCATAGAGTTTGATCCTGAAGTACATTTAATTTCAAAAAACAACGTTGTTACTTTAACCAATGAAAGTTTTGAATTAGATCATGCCATTGAGGTATACCCCAATCCAATATCGGATGTTTTACACATTCAATTGCCTTCCAATATAACAATCCAAAAAGTAGATTTTTATAACAATTTAGGCCAACTCGTGTTAGAGAATTATACTACAAATAGTGTTACGTCAACACTATCATCTGGCGTTTATTTGATACAAATTCAAACATCAGTAGGAACGTATCATAAAAAAATTATAAAAAAATAAGCATAAATGATATATATTGTAACAAAGTAAGGCGAAAACCTTACTTTTGCTTTTTTTTAACAAAAGACAGAATCACAAAAATGGAATTTGCAATTAAACTTGCTCAATTTTTATTGAGTTTATCAATACTTATTATCCTTCACGAATTAGGACATTTTATTCCTTCTAAACTATTCAAAACTAGAGTCGAAAAGTTTTACTTGTTTTTTGACGTAAAATTTTCACTATTTAAAAAGAAAATTGGCGAGACCGAATACGGAATTGGATGGTTGCCTCTTGGGGGTTATGTAAAAATTGCCGGAATGATTGATGAAAGCATGGATACCGAACAACTTAAAGGAGAGCCACAACCATGGGAATTTCGTTCTAAACCGGCTTGGCAGCGATTGATTATTATGTTGGGAGGCGTTACGGTTAACTTTATTTTGGCATTCATCATCTATATTGGAATGACATTTTATTATGGAGAGCAATACATTGCAAACGATAACGTAAAAGATGGAATTTGGATTAGCAATCCAACTATTGAAAAATTAGGATTTAAAACTGGCGATAAAGTAGTTTCTATTGACGGCGTAAAAGTCGAGAAATTTGACGAGATTAATAAACAACTATTCTTAGCAAAACAAGTGGTTTTAAACCGCAATGGAAAAGATACCACCATTGCGCTTCCAGGCAATTTTATAGCTCAATTAATGAAGGGTAAAAAGAGCTCATTAGTTGATTTGCGTATTCCATTTGTAGTTTCTGGTTATACTCCTAAGTCAATTAATAAAGAGAATGTTAAAATAAAAGATATTATTAAAAGTATCAACGGCACCACAATAAAATATGCCGATCAAGCAGCGACTGTTTTAGAGAGTGTAAAAGGAAAAACCGTTGAAGCTGTAGTCTTAAGAGCTGATAAAGAAATAAAAGTAAACTTAAAAGTAAATGACAGCGCAAAACTTGGATTAAAATTTCCGGGAGGTGTGCCTTATGATAATTTAGAGAAACTAGGAGTTTATAAAATAAATAAAGTAGATTATGGTTTCTTACAATCGGTTCCTGTGGGACTGCATAGAGGTTGGGAAGAACTAGCTAGCTACGGAAAACAACTGAAAGCAATTTTTACACCAAGTACGGGAGCGTACAAAGGTGTGGGTGGTTTTGGAGCGATATTCAATATATTCCCAACGTCTTGGAGTTGGTTTGTGTTTTGGAACATTACCGCGTTGCTTTCCATAATGTTAGGAGTAATGAATTTGTTGCCAATTCCTGCGTTAGATGGAGGTCATGTCCTCTTTTTACTATATGAAATGATATCAGGAAAAAAACCAAGCGATAAGTTTTTAGAACGAGCGCAAATGGTTGGGTTTATTTTACTTATTGCATTGCTTTTATTTGCAAACGGAAATGATATTTACAAAGCAATTGTTGGGAAATAAAAAAAAACAAAAATTTATCCTTTTTTGTTTGCAAAAAATAAAAAACACTCTATATTTGCAACCGCTTAACCGATAAACATTGCGTGTTTTTTAGAAAAAGCAATAACAACGTTCCTAAACAAAATTATAATATACAGTTTCCTCCTTAGCTCAGTTGGTTAGAGCATCTGACTGTTAATCAGAGGGTCCTTGGTTCGAGCCCAAGAGGGGGAGCAAAACAAAAAAGCCATCAGCAGTGATGGCTTTTTGTTGTTAAATATCCAATTAGACTTTTTTATTTAATACAGATTGTACAGAGTTTGCTGTGTCTAATACAGTCTTTTCAAAAGAGATAGGGTTCCAATTAAATGTATTTCTTGTTAAAGTAATATCTGCTTCTATTGTGTTTCCAATGAAAGGTAACATTCCTTTAGCCTCATCATCAAAATTTGCCATAAATTTCAATAAAAAAGTAGGAGCCAATGTGGTGCTAATTTTTTGATACCCATTTGCTTTTAAAATTTTGGCAATTTCTTGAAAATTATGTGACTTTTCTGTTGTCACTATAAATCGATTTCCATTTGCTTTTTCATTTTCTAATGCCTTAACATGTATGTAAGCAATATCCCTTACATCTGACATGACAGAATTTGCTTTTGGTAACATGGGAACTTTGCCGGTTATCAATTTTTTGAAAAAATCCATTGATTCAGACACTAAATTTCCTGTGAGTGTTGGCCCATAGATTGGCCCTGGATTTATTACCACTAACTCTAATTTTGAATCTCCATTTTGGTTTTGGATAAATTCCCAAGCAGCTTTTTCAGCTAGTGTTTTACTTTTGAAGTAGGCGGTTACACTTTTTTCATTAATATCAGTCCAACTATCCTGATTCAATTTTACGACACCATATTGACCTCCTTGCATAGACGCTGTTGAAGAGGTAAGTATTACTCTTTTAACACCAGCCTTTTTAGCAGCTTTCAAAGCCCTTAATGTACCTTCAACGGCAGGTTTTATTAAATCGTTTTCGTCTTTAGGTGCTTTCACTATAAAAGGAGATGCTACATGCAAAACAAAATCACAACCTTCCATTGCTCTATCCCAACCTTCATCTTTCATCAGGTCGAGTTCGCAAAATTCTAAATTCCCTTTCGGGTCAACTTCTTTTTTTATGCCATTTTTTACCTCATCAGTCTTAGATAAACTTCTTAATGACCCTCTTACAGCATAACCATTATTTAATAATTCGGCAGCACAATGATGACCTACAAATCCTGAAATTCCTGTTACTAATACTTTTTTCATATTTTTTGTAAACTATAATTTTTAAGAATAATTTTTTTTTAATAGACCAAGTTGGATTTATGAATGAGCAATTATGAATTACATTCCTGGTATAATTACTACTCTACCTTCCTCAGATTGTAATTCATCTATTCGAAGTTGCTTATATGGTTTATACTCTTCAGAATTATACCAACCTTCAGCTGCTTCCATACTAGGAAATTGAAGCACTGCAGCCCAATTTCCATTCCAATCTCCCT
>CAZSZH010000067.1:0-11844 GCA_964610785.1 uncultured Flavobacterium sp.
TCTGAATGTGACTGGAGTTCAGACGTGTGCTCTTCCGATCTAATGTTTCGTTTTCTTTTCGTGGTGATGACAAAGTTCGTGAAGCAATGCATTCTGCCTTTTTATATCATGCTATTAAAAACGGAATGACCATGGGCATTGTAAATCCGGAAATGCTCGAGATTTATGATGAAATTGACCCAATTCTTTTGGAACATGTAGAAGATGTTTTGCTCAACAGAAGAGACGATGCGACCGAAAGATTATTAGATTTAGCGGAAAGTTTTAAAGGCGATTATAAAATAAACGAAAAAGCAATTGCCGAATGGCGGAATGGTTTGGTTCAAGAACGATTAACGCATTCATTGGTAAAAGGAATTGACGAATTTATAGAAATTGATGTCGAAGAGGCTAGAGTAACTTCTGAAAAAGCAATTGATGTTATCGAAATTAATTTGATGGCTGGAATGAACGTTGTGGGTGATTTATTCGGTAGCGGAAAAATGTTTTTACCTCAAGTAGTCAAATCGGCTCGTGTGATGAAAAAAGCGGTGGCTTATCTTTTACCATTCATCGAAGCTCAAAAAGACGGTAAATCGAGTTCGGCTGGAAAAGTTCTTATGGCAACCGTAAAAGGAGATGTACACGATATTGGTAAAAATATAGTGTCGGTAGTTTTAGGTTGCAACAATTTTGAAATTATCGATTTGGGAGTAATGGTTCCGCCGGAAAAAATCATTCAAGCAGCAATAGAACATAAGGTAGATATTATTGGATTGAGCGGATTAATCACACCTTCGCTTGATGAAATGGTGTATTTAGCCAAAGAATTGGATAAATTGAACATCAAAATTCCAATTATGATTGGGGGCGCAACTACCTCTCGTGCACATACCGCTGTAAAAATTGCACCAGAATATAAAGAAACTGTCGTTCATGTAAACGATGCTTCTCGTGCTGTTACGGTTGCTAGTAATCTACTTCAAGCGGAAACTAAAGAAGCTTATGTCAAAGCAATCAGAGAAGAATATGATACATTAAGAGAAGGTTATTTGAGTAGAAGTAGAGATAAAGATTATTTATCCATAGAAGACGCTCGTAAAAATAAATTGCAATTAGATTGGGATACTTTTACTCCGTTGAAACCTAATTTCATCGGAACCAGAACCATTGCAGCAGAACTTTCCGATTTAGTAGATTTTATTGATTGGACACCGTTTTTCAGTTCATGGGAATTGTATGGAAAATATCCTGCCATATTAACAGATGAGGTGGTTGGAGAACAAGCTACAGCCTTATTTGAAGATGCTCAAAAAATGTTATCTCAAATTGTTGCCGAAAAATGGCTTACAGCCAAAGGGATTTTAGGAATTTTTCCAGCTAATACAATCAATGATGATGATGTTGAGCTGCAACTGAAAACTGACAACCGACGACCTACAACCTTTTTGACTTTACGCCAGCAGTCCCAAAAAACAGCTGGAGCACCTAACATTGCATTAGCCGATTTCATTGCGCCAAAAGATTCTGGCAAACAAGATTATATAGGATGTTTTTGTGTAACCACTGGTTTTGGAGTGGATGAAAAAGCAGCCGAATTCGAGAAGCAATTAGACGATTACAATTCCATTTTAGTAAAAGCTCTTGGAGATAGATTGGCTGAAGCCTTTGCTGAATATTTACATTTACAAGTGCGTAGAGAAATTTGGGGTTATGCTTCGGATGAAAATTTATCCAATCAAGATTTAATTTCAGAGCAATACAAAGGAATTCGTCCAGCACCAGGATATCCAGCATGTCCAGATCATTTAGAGAAACCAACCATTTGGAAATTATTAAATGTAGAACAGGAAATAGGAGTAACCTTAACTGAAAGTATGGCCATGTGGCCTGCAGCATCAGTGTCGGGGTATTATTTTGCCAATCCGGAAAGTAAGTATTTCGGGCTCGGAAAAATTAAAGAAGATCAAGTACTAGATTATGCCAAACGTAGGGGAATATCGACTGAAATGGCAACCAAATGGCTAGCGCCAAATATAGCAGACTAAATGAGGTGTTAGGTTATAGAAAGTAGCTGTCCAAAAGCCTACAACCGATAACCTACAACCTACAACCTAAAAATTATGAAAGTAACACAACATATCGAAAACGCTCAGGGAAAACCTTTATTTTCTTTTGAAATTTTACCGCCTTTGAAAGGGCAAAACATTCAATCCATTTTTGATAGTATTGACCCATTGATGGAATTCAATCCACCGTTTATTGATGTTACCTATCATCGAGAAGAATATGAGTATAAAGAACTGCCAAGTGGTTTGTTACAAAAGAAAATTGTAAAAAAACGACCCGGAACGGTAGGAATTTGTGCCGGAATTCAGAATAAGTATTCGGTCGATGCTATTCCGCATATTTTGTGCGGTGGATTTACGAAAGAAGACACTGAAAATTTACTGATAGATTTAGATTTTCTTGGAATTGATAATGTCGTAGCATTGCGTGGCGATGCCTTAAAGACAGAAACTTATTTTCGTCCAGAGAAAGAAGGTAATGAATATGCTTCTGAATTGGTAACTCAAATCAGTAATTTGAACAATGGAATTTATTTAGATGAAGATTTGAAAAACTCAGCGAAAACCAATTTCTGTATTGGAGTGGCGGGTTATCCAGAAAAGCACATGGAAGCCCCGAGTTTGGATAGTGACATACATTTTTTGAAAGAAAAAATTAAAAATGGCGCTGATTATATCATCACCCAAATGTTTTTCGACAACAAGAAATTCTTTGATTTTGTTGAAAAATGCCGAACAGCCGGAATTACAGTGCCCATTATTCCTGGGTTGAAACCCATTGCTACCAAAAAACAATTGAATTTGATTCCGCACCGATTTAGTTTGGAACTCCCAGACGATTTGATTATGGAGGTGGTGAAAGCCAAAGACAATGATGCCGTAAAGCAAATCGGAATAGAATGGTGCATTCAGCAAAGTAAAGAACTAGTTTCTGCCGGAATTCCAGTGTTGCACTATTATTCTATGGGGAAAGCTGAAAATATCAAAGCTATTGCTAAAGAAATTTTCTGATGGCATTGAAATAAAAATAATTCTTATTCGCCGCTGGAAGTAACTTTTTTATTGGGTCAATTTTATTGATAGCTAATTTTGCGAACAAAATTAGCTAATGCTTTTCCATTTTTACTTAAAAAGAAGGTAGCTTTTGTCCAGTTTTGCTTTACATCATAGTCATATTTAAAGAAAAATGATTGGAGTAATTGTTCACCAAAATCATTATCGTAAAAATCAATTTGATTAATATTACTATTGGTATCAAAATGATATATTGTCTTACAAGTGAAAATAAAAGTATTATCATTTTCAATTTCGGGATGAATATGTTTTTCGATAAATTCTAGTTTCCCTTCGGAATTTAAATGATAGAATTCTTCTTCTTGGAACTTATTATTTCTGAAGCTCTGGTATTTGTAAATTCTATTTTTGTCATCATAAAAATAACAAAACTTGTCTAAAACAGGTTTTTTATATTGTTCATTTTCGCTAATCTGTTCTCTTGACACAATTCTACCTTTTTCATCATATCGAAATCGAATAATTACCGGATGAATGGTATCAATTTTAGTGTCAATATGAAGTGTATCCGCATATTTTAAAGAATCTAAACGGTTGTTTTTTACCCAGTAGTGAAAGAACTTTTGGTTAACATCATAGATTTTACCTTCTATCGTTAGTTGACGTTCTTCAAGTGTAGATAAAGGAGGATTGGATAAAAAGTTAGGATAGGAATAAACTTGAACGTTTTTCAAATTGTTAGGCATTAATTTTGGTTGAACACCAAATGTTTCGGGACTTTCATTTAAGATTCCATTTTCCAATTGTGTTACTCTGTACTCTGAGAGTTTTCCAGTATTATCAAAACTTTCAAAAGTATGTAGTTCCATTCGTTCTTCGGATAAACCGTTAGAAGCATATTGAATCATTAAAGGATTATAGCTGCTAAAAAATGGATTGCATTTACTCAATAAAGTAGCTACGTCTTGATTATCATCATTACCAATGATTTCAAAAGAAATTGATACTGATTTAACAGCTCCTTTTAGATTTCTCCTTTGTAAATCATTTTGAGAAAAAACCGGATGAATTGCCAATAGAAAAATGAATAATCTAATCATAATATAGAATTTTTCGCTCAATTAAAATGGTTTCGTTTGGTTCTGAAGTGGAGTTGTATTTTAAGGAAATCCAATTTTCCTTGGAATCCAATTCAAAGGTATAAGTGTTGGTTTCAATTTTCCCCGATTTGAATTGAATTATTGTTTTGGATATTAGATTATGATCTTGAAAATAAACTGTTTTGATGTATTTATTGGTGTCGATAGTAATTTTACTTTTTTCGCCATTGGCATTATATTCAATCTTTGAGGAAAATAATAACTTGTCTGCTGTCATTGTTTCGCTGGTGGGAAGATTTTTTGCATTGTATCCAATTTCGCTGACAATCGTCGTTTTTTTGTAGGGTCTGCCAATGGACTGTGCTAAATCATATAAATCGTTATTTTCTGATATTTTGATGAGATTATTGTGGGAATCATATTCGTAAAAATGTTGATTGGAGATTACTTTAGCCACGGTGTCATTTCCTGAAACCGATTGATATTCTGTTTTTTTTATAATATTTTTTGCAGAATTATACTCATTTTCAATAAAATAAGTATCTGTAGAACTAAATTCACTTCCTGCGTTGTTTATAAATTTTCTTTTAATGAGATTTCCTTGTTCATCAAAGGAGTAATAATTCATCATCGAATTGGAATTCAAAAGTGTAGAAATGCTCTTTATTTTTCCATTATCCCAGAAGGTTAAAGAATCTCTATTGGCGTATTGCGTTGGTATATAAAGTGGACCGTCAATACTTCCTCTTGTTGATAATTTTCCAGATCCATCAAATTGGTAATCGCTCGCAAACCATTTACTTTTTTGATAAGTACCAGCAGGCGGGTTTTGATAACAATTGGAAACTATAATTACTAAATTTTTGACTTTCCCTTTTAAAGAAAAATCAAGCAAATTATATTTGTCTTCAGGCAAATTTTCCTTAACTAGATTTTTTACTTCTTCATTTTGTGCAAAATTCGCTGTACTAATGAAAAGAAATGATATCAAAAAAAATAGTTTTTTCATTTTCAATGAAGAATTAAATTTAATTAAAGATTGTTTATCTATTTGTTTCCGAATTGTTTATTTAGCTATATTATTTTTAATTGCTAGTGTGTTACAGTAACACTTGTCAAATATAGCATATTAATACAATTTAAAAGTATTGTATCTCTATGGTTTTTCAGTAAAGTATATTTAAAATTGCTACATGATTTTCAGTTTTGGAAAACAAATAAAGAATCTGGTTTATTGCAAGTTGAAATATTCAGGAAAAGTTGAAAATATCCATTTTACTATATCAAAAAAACATAATTTCCTAAACATATTCTGTTATATTTGTGCCACTTAAAAATTTATAATGAGGAAGTTCTGTTTAGGGTTGCTATTGATGTCTTTGGCTGTTTTTGCTCAAGAGCACAACGATAGTAATGCTGTGGAAGTCTCCTTTTTTAGGGGAAATGTATTGCCTCACACCACCGATTTGTATCATTTGCAAGGCCATCCCGATGGCGTTTTGCTGAGTTTTATAAAACAAACTCACGGCAAAGACGAATGGCAATCGGCCTTTAATTTTCCTGATTATGGGGTGTATTTCGAATATCAAAACTACAATAATGACTTTTTAGGAAAAGTGTATGGAGTAGGAGCTTTGTATAATTTTTATTTTTTAAACCGAAATTTAGAACTCAAAGTATCGCAAGGAATTGGCTATGCGACGAATCCGTACGACAAAGTAACCAAAAGTAAAAACAAGGCATTTGGCTCGACCTTGATGGCCAATACCAACATTGGTTTGTATTATAAAAGAGAAAATATTGTTGGTAAATTCGGAATTCAAACCGGTTTGCTTTTTACGCATTTTTCAAACGGAAGAGCCAAAACGCCCAATAGTGGCATCAATACGTTGTTGTTTAATGTTGGTTTGAATTATAATTTTTCTAATGATATTCGAAGAAATATTGATACAGCAACAGTACGAAAGAATTATAAAGAATCCATTAAGTATAATTTTGTATTTCGTTCTGGAATCAGTGAAAGTCCAGTTATTGGCAGCGGTCAATACCCATTTTATCACATCGGATTTTATGCCGACAAACGTTTGAATAGAAAAAGCGCCCTACAAATGGGAACCGAATTGTTTCTGACCAATTGTTTGAAAGATTATATAAAATACATGGCAGTGGCTTTTCCTGAGAAAAATGTTGCTGCCGATACCGATTATAAACGAATTGGATTGTTTACTGGATATGAGTTGTTTGTCAACAGAATTTCACTCGAAGGTCAAATAGGATATTATATCTATCAACCCTTCAAAAACACCATTTCACTTTATGATAGAATCGGATTCAAATATCATTTTTCCAAGCAATTGTTTGCAGGTTTTTCTGTGAAAACGCACATGTTTGAAGCAGAAGCATTAGAATTTGGAATCGGAGTGCGGTTATAAAATTTTTACAATGAAAAAGTATTTTTACATCCTAGGTTTGCTGTTGCTTTTCATTTCTTGTGAAAAACCAAGTGAATGCATTGAAAGTACGGGAAGTACTGTAAAAAAAACATTTTCAGTAAATCCATTTGCCAGAATAAAAGTCTATCGCGGCATTGCCGTTGTCATTACGCAAGGGACTGACTACAAAGTAGAAGTACAAAGTGGTAGTAATATAATCGATAATATTGCGATAAATCAAGAAGGAGATCAATTGATTTTTAAAGACAACACCTCGTGCAATTGGTTGCGTGATTACGGACAAACGACCGTTTTTATCACCACACCAACGTTATCCGAAATTTACTCTAAAACCGATCGAGATATTAGTTCCAATGGTGTTTTGACGTTTCCAAAAATTCGACTTTTTGCGTTAAATGTAGATGGTGACGGAGAAAATGCTGCGGGAACTGGTGATTTCCATTTGATGATTAATAATTCTCAACTTGAAATTCAAAACAACGATGTTGCTAGGTTTTATATTTCGGGAACAACTACCGATGCCGTATTAGACTTTTGGGCAGGAGATGGTCGCATCGAGGCAGGCGATCTAATCGCGCAAACCATTGAAGTTTACCATCGAGGGTCTAACGATATGATTGTCAAACCTCTTCAAAGCATTACGGGAAAAATGGTGAGCACGGGTGATATTATTCTAAAAAATAATCCGCCCATTGTGAACGTGGAGCAATTGTATATGGGACATGTCATTTATAATTAGTTCTTGGTTTTCTCCCTAAAAATGGTTTCTAGGTTTTTGCTTTTCAAACTAATTTGGAGTGCTTTCAATCCATTTTCTTGCGCAAAATCAAATACCGAAGGACGGCAATCGTTTTCCGTTTCAAAAGTTAATTCCCAAACTTTACCGTGAGTGTTTTTGTACGATTTTATATCGGCTAATGTTGTAAATAATGCTTCATTTACCGTTTTATCAAATTCTACTTCGATAATTTGTTCTTTAATTTCAGAAACCAATTTGTCTAATTTTTTATCAGTTACAATTTTGCCGTTATTGATGATAATTACACGGTCGCAAATCGCTTCTACTTCTTGCATAATGTGTGTGGAAAGAAAAACCGTTTTGTTTTTACCAACATTCTTAATCACATTTCTTATTTCAACTAATTGATTGGGATCCAAACCCGTTGTGGGTTCATCTAATATTAGCACATCCGGGTTGTGCAATAAAGCAGTTGCTAAACCAACTCTTTGACGGTATCCTTTTGATAATTGTCCAATTTTTTTATGGCTTTCTGGTGATAATCCAGTTAGTTGAATCACTTCTTCAATACGCGATTGAGTCACTTTATAAACATCAGCATTAAATTCTAAATACTCACGAACGTACAAATCCAAATACAACGGATTGTGTTCTGCCAAATAACCTACCGAGAGTTGTACCGCTTTTGGGTTGTTATTTACATCATTGCCATTTACGGAAGCATTGCCTTCATCAGCATTGATATACGTTGTCAGAATTTTCATCAAGGTCGATTTCCCAGCACCGTTCGGACCTAGAAAACCAACAATTTCTCCTTTTTTTACCGAAAAAGAAACATTGTCTAGTGCTTTTTGAGCACCATAACTTTTGGAAATATTTTGAACTTCTATAGACATAACAATTATTTTAAACAAAAGTAAGTAGAAAAATTAGGTTTACAATAATCAATCTAAAAATGACTTACTAGTAATTTATAGGATAACTAATAAAACGATTAAATATTTTAAATATAAGTAAACAAAAGAGTTTTCAAGATATTTGTAATAATTTTGCAACGTGTACTATCTCAATCACAAAAATGAATATTATGATAAACAACAAAGAAATGAGAACGTGGTTGAATGACTTTCATTTAACACATCCAATTGTAATATCTGGGCCATGTAGTGCCGAAACCGAGGACCAAGTGCTAAAAATTGCGCACGAATTAAAAAATTCGGACGTGTCCATTTTTAGAGCTGGAATTTGGAAACCCAGAACACGTCCAGGCGGATTTGAAGGTGTAGGTGCCATCGGATTGAAATGGTTGCAAAAAGCCAAAGCCGAAACAGGTTTGTTAATGGCTACTGAAGTAGCCAACGCGGCTCACGTAAAACTAGCCTTAGAACATGATATTGATGTGTTGTGGATTGGTGCTCGTACAACCGTAAATCCTTTTGCGGTGCAAGAAATTGCGGATGCGTTGCAAAATACCGATAAAATTGTGTTGGTAAAAAATCCGGTAAATCCCGATTTAGGATTGTGGATTGGTGGCGTTGAGCGTTTGTACAATGCTGGAATTAAGAAATTAGGGGTTATTCATAGAGGATTTTCTACCTATGAAAAAACCAAATACAGAAATATTCCAGAATGGCAAATTGCTATCGAATTGCAAAGTAAATTTCCAGATTTGCCTTTAATTTGTGATCCATCGCACATTACGGGTCGTCGAGATATGATTCAAGAAGTGTCGCAGCAAGCTTTAGATTTGAACTATGATGGTTTAATTATTGAAACGCACACCGATCCGGATAACGCTTGGAGCGACGCTGCACAGCAAGTTACGCCAACGGTTTTAAAACAAATTTTTGAAGATTTAAAAGTTAAAAAAACATCGTCTAACGAGGAAGATTTTAATACGGAAATGATTAAACTTCGCGCTAATATTGATATCGCTGATGCTAAATTATTAGAACTTTTAGGCAATCGAATGAAAGTAGCCGAACAAATTGGAGCCCTCAAAAAAGCCAAAAACGTAGCCGTTTTGCAAAACAAAAGATGGAATGAAATTTTAGGTAAAATGATTCTTGATGGAGAACAAAAAGGCTTGAGCGAAGAATTTATTTTGAAACTATTCAAAGCCATTCATCAAGAAAGTATTAGTCATCAAGAAAAAATTATTAACCAATCATAAATGGTGAATTGTACCATAGAAAATACTACTTTTGTCATTGACAACTCATAATTCACAATTCAATTTGACTGGAATCGTATATAAATCTACCGGAAGTTGGTATACCGTAAAATCAAATCAAGGCGATTTTATGGAATGTCGTATCAAAGGGAAATTCCGAATTAAGGGAATTAAAAGCACCAATCCAATTGCCGTTGGCGATGAGGTTGATTATGATTTAGACGAAAGTTCTGATGTGGTTACAGGAACGATTACCAACATTCACGATCGAAAAAATTACATCGTTCGAAAATCGGTGAATTTATCGCATCAAATGCACATTATCGCCTCCAATTTAGATTATGTTTTTCTATTAATAACAGTTAATAATCCACCTACAACCTTCAATTTTATAGATCGATTTTTGGTTACAGCCGAAGCTTATGGAATTGAAACTATTTTGGTTTTCAATAAAATTGATACTTTAGATGAGATAACTTTAGATGAGCAATTGTATATGCAACATGTTTATCAGGAAATTGGCTATAAATGCTTACGCGTTTCTGCTAAAGAAAGCAAAGGCATAGAAGAACTTAAAGCACTAATGGTTGGTAAAACGACCATGTTTTCGGGACATTCAGGAGTTGGAAAGTCAACTTTGGTCAATGCTTTAGAACCTAGTTTAGATCTTAAAACCAAAACCATTTCAGAGCAAAGCATGCAAGGGCAACACACGACGACTTTTGCCGAAATGTTTGACTTATCATTTGATGCCAAAATCATTGATACACCTGGCATCAAAGGTTTTGGGATTGTAGACATGGAAAAAGAAGAAATAAGTGGCTATTTTCCAGAGTTTTTCAAGTTGAAAGATCAATGCAAATTCAATAATTGTTTGCATAAAGAAGAACCCAAATGCGCTATCAAACAAGCATTAGAAGAAGACAAATTATCCTGGACACGCTACAATAGTTATCTCAAAATACTAGAAGGTGACGAGGAACATTACCGCACCGATATTTATAATGACGACCGAATTGCTAGTGATGCAACACGGAATAAGTAAATTTAAATATCAATGTCAATCTCAAAAATCAATTTCAAATATAGAAATTTTGTCGTGCTACTCTTAGAACAATTACTTTTGAATAAAAACTAAATTTAATGAAAGCGGTAATCCAAAGAGTTTCTGAAGCATCCGTTACTATTGAAGGAGTAAAAGTAGCTGATATTAAAAAGGGGTTATTAATTTTAATAGGTATTGAAGATGCAGATATAGAAGAAGACATCAATTGGTTAACTTCTAAAATTGCTAATCTTCGCATTTTTGGTGATGAAAATGAGGTGATGAATTTATCTGTAAAAGATACTAATGGCGATGTAATTGTAGTGAGTCAATTTACCCTTCATGCCTTAACTAAGAAAGGGAATCGTCCTTCTTATAGTAAAGCTTCAAAACCCGAAATAGCGATTCCAATTTATGAAAATTTCATTGCTCAAATGGAAGTAGAACTTGGCAAAAAAATACAAACAGGGCAATTTGGTGCCGATATGAAAGTAGCACTTGTCAATGATGGTCCTGTTACTATTATTATTGACACAAAAAATAAAGAGTAGTAAAAATAAAGAAAATTCTTTATATCGAAGTAATTTTCTTTAGATCACTGATTGTTTCAGTTGGATTTTCTGCTTTGAAAACATAATTACCTGCAACCAATACATCAGCACCAGCTTCTACCAACTGAACTGCGTTTTTATTAGTCACACCGCCATCAATTTCAATAATTGTTGAGGCGTTGTTTCTTTTAATGATTTCTTTTAATTCTTTAATTTTTTTATAGGTGTTTTCAATAAACGATTGCCCGCCAAAACCAGGATTAACACTCATGAGGCAAACCATGTCAATATCATTAATTACATCTTCTAATAAATTAACATTAGTATGAGGATTTAGAGCAACTCCGGCTTTCATTCCTTCTGCTTTTATAGCTTGTAGAGTTCTGTGAAGGTGTGTACAAACTTCATAATGAACTGTTAAGATGTTGGAGCCTAAATCGGCAAAAGTTTTAATGTATCTATCAGGATCAACAATCATCAAATGAACATCAATAGTTTTCTTAGCATGTTTGGAAATAGCCTCTAAAACAGGCATTCCAAAAGAAATATTGGGTACAAAAACGCCATCCATAATATCAATATGAAACCAATCGGCTTCCGAGTTATTGATCATTTCGATGTCGCGTTGTAAGTTGGCAAAATCGGCTGCAAGAACAGATGGAGCAATAAGTGTATTTTTCATTGAGATCGGAAGAGCAAACGTCTGAACTCCAGTCACGAA
>CAZSZH010000068.1:0-11646 GCA_964610785.1 uncultured Flavobacterium sp.
TCGAAATTTATCATGTCAAAGAATTTAATTATATTTACCATTCAAGGCACACACAGCACATTGGCAATAGGCGGGGTTCCGTCTCCGCTTGACAGTTTTGTGGTTACAGAAAGTTCAGTTCTCCGAACTAACTTTTGTGCTGAAAAGCCCGCCCATCGCCAATCTGCAAAACGTTGGCAGACATACTATCCGCCGAAAAAATACGTTATAAAGAAAATTAACTAAACATATGAAAATTAAAATCACTTTAATTACAGTTTTATCACTTTTTGTTCAATTTCTTTTTGCTCAAAAAAACATTCCAATTATTAAAGCAACTTCTAAAAAATTAGACGTGAGAGATGGAAAAAATTTCAGAAAACAAAATTGGACAATTTCACCTGAAATAAATCCTGATGTTTATGAAACAAGTTCTTTGGGACAAAAAGTTACTTTTATTACTGATAAAGATTCAATTACAGTTAAAATTAAAAAAGACACTGAATTTAATTTTATCGTTTTATTAAATGACTCAATAAAAGCAAATACGCAAATAAAATATAAAATTCCGTATTTAGAAAAATTAAAGAATGCAGAAAAATATAACTTATCCGACAATAGATTTATTCCAAAATTTGAATATCAATCAATGGATAACCCTAATCTTGTAAGAATAAGAAAAGATTTAAAATTAGATTCAATTGCAGGTACCGGAAATGAAGTTTCAAAAATTCTTAACTTATTACATTGGGTTCATAATATAATAAGACACGATGGTAGCAGTAATAATCCAACATTAAAAAATGCAATCGATTTAATTAAAGTTTGTAAAACTGAAAAACGTGGAGTTAATTGTAGAATGATGGCAACTATTCTAAATGAATGTTACTTATCAATGGGAATAAAATCAAGATATATAACTTGTATGCCTAAAGAAACAGAATTTGATGATTGTCACGTAATAAATATGGTTTACAGCAATGACTTAAAAAAATGGATTTGGATTGACCCAACATTTGATGCTTATGTAATGAATGAAAAAGGAGAATTACTTGGACTTGGTGAAGTCCGTGAAAGATTAATAAAAGGTAAAACATTAATATTAAATCCAGAAGCAAATTGGAATAAAAAAAATTCACAAACAAAAGAATATTATTTAGAAACTTATATGGCTAAAAACCTATATAGATTAGAAACGCCATTGGTAAGTGAATATGATTCTGAAACTTGGAAAAGCGGAAAAGAAATAACTTATGTTGAACTCTTACCTTTAGACGGAATTGTACAAACTCCACAAAAAAAAGAGCAAACGAATACGAAAACAGGTGTGAAATTTATTCACTATAAAACTAATAATCCAAGTTTATTTTGGACAGAACCAAATAAAGAATAAGTACGATCTGCCAACACAGGTTTTACGCTATTGCGGGTTTTGGGCTTAATTTAAAGTTTGTTTTGTATCTTTAAAGTCAATGCAAAACTGAAAGTTTCGGCTTCCTTAATCCGCAACAGACGTAAAGCCTGGGACCGTTGGTGGCAACACTATGACAAAATTGCGCTTAAGGAAATATTGTTTATTTTTGTTCTCTATTAAAGCCTTATATGAAAATCAATAAATTATATTTTTCTCTTTTTCTTTTAATCTGTTTTTCTTTTTTAAATGCACAAAACAAAACTTTAGAATTAAAAAATTCTGATATACAAATTGGTATAGATTACAAAAACAAAAACTATATTGTCTTCAATGGTTTTGATATTTTCTATACAAAATCATTTCAATCACAAGAATGGAAAACCTCTAAATATAAACACAATGAACTTCCTAACACAAAAGATTTTCCTTATAATTACTTTAATGTGAAATGGAAAAACTATTTAGTTTCTAAAGGTTGCGGAGAAGTTTACGAATTTAGAAACGATAGTATAATAAGAATAGACAATTCCTTTCAACATAAAAACCAATTTGATTCTTGTCCATTTGTTTATAAAGATGAAATCTACTATTTCGGTGGTTATGGGTTATTTACTTTTAAAAATATCTTAACCAAATTTGATTTTAAAACCAAAGAATGGGAATTGGTCAAATATAGTGACTACAAAAATATTCCAGAACCAAGACAAAACGCATTAAGCTTCTTAAAAGATGATTTTTTATACATTATTTCGGGATATACAGAAGATTACGAAACAAATCAGACAACAGGAACTTCAAAAATACTTTCTGATGTTTGGAAACTCAATTTAAAAACAAAACAATGGAGTTTTGTTGGAAATATTAACTCTCAAAAAGAACTATTATTCAATTTCAATGGTCGTAATTCATATCAAACTGAAAACAAAATGATTTATGATAACAACAGACTTTTTGAATTTGACTTTGAGAATAATAATTTAAAACTTTCAGAACCAAAAGACAAATATTTATTTTCTTTTGATGAAAAATATAACAACATAAATGATGAAATAATTTATGCTTTAAAAAATTCTGATGATAGCAAAACAAGCATAAAAATTGTTGTTGAAAAGTTTAAAGATTATAATTCTAAAAACACAAATAATGAAAATTTAGTTGCAAACAACACCCTTACCTACTGTATAATTTTCGTCTCAATTATTTTTCTTTTAGTATTGTATTTCCTCATAAAAAACAGAAAAACAAAAACAGTTCAAAATTGCATTACTTTTAAAAACGATTCCTTTTATCATAAAGAAAAAATAATTAGTAATTTATCAATGATTGAATCAGATTTATTAAAATTCTTTTTCAACAATTACAATACACCAATCCAAATGAATGAAGTTGTAGATTTCATTTCAAAAAAAGATACTACAAATTATAATACTTTAACAAAGAAAAAAGATACAATTCTCAATAGTCTAAAACAAAAGCTAGCTTTTGTTTTAGATATTAATGAGGATGATTTGTTTATCTATCAAAAAAATAATGAGGACAAGCGTATTAAAGAAATACAACTTAATCCTCAGTATTTTTCAATTGAAATTTAACGCTATTTAACCTTTACCTTACAAACATTTGTAGCATAAGTGAATATGCGGATTCCTTTATTATATTCTATTACTTCATCTTTTGTTAACCAAATTAAGCCAGGATTTGTACAATATTGATTTTTATTTCTTATTCCACAAATAGAAGATGTGTTTTCGGAATATCCTAAAGGTTCTACCGACATTACATATTCTTTATCTCTACCTTTAGGGTTTGAGTGTTTTTCTTTACATCTGCATAGTGCCATATTTTTGATTTTTTATTTAGACTTTTATTTATTGCAATATAATTTTCTTTGTATTAACCACGTTCCCTAACGAATCATAAATTTTCACAAAATACATTCCACTTCCAGTCCAAGTATTTAAAGGAACAACATATTGTTGTGTATTCATAGGTGCGGAAAACATCTCTTGACCTAGAGTATTAGTTATTTTAATATTCCAACCTAAAACATTTGATATATTTCCGCAATCAATAGTTATTTCAGTATTGGCTGGGTTAGGATAAATAGTAACAGTATTATTATAAGTTATAGGATTAAAACTTAAAACACCTGTATTTATAACTAAAGCTTGACAAGTAGTATCTCCATAATAAAGGACATTTACTTCATCTTGCGTTAATGCTCTATTCCATAAACCTATATCATCGACATTACCAATTACGGTATTATTTCCACCAGACTGCAATCCACCTGTTCTCCAATATCCAATATAATTTTGAGCAGAAGTCACAGTACTATTTTGACTAGACAGAACACCATCAACATATAATTTCATTCCTGAAGTAGATAAAACAGCTACAGCATTGTGCCAGAAATTATCTTTATAATTTCCTAAAGCAGTACAATATTGTTGTGTTCCACTAAAAACATAAAATTCTAGGTTTCCGTTAGATTTAATATAAAGGTATCTATCCCAAAGACTTGAATGGGTACATTGTCCATTATCAGCTCCAAACAAAAAACCTTGGTTTTGCGTTTTAAACCACAGTGAAATTGAAAAAACTTGAATATTGTTAAAACTATTTGTTGTACAAACAATATCTGAATTAGAAGTAAATCCAAAAGCACTATTATTATTTCCAAATCTATCACTAACATAACTACTACTGCCTACTATAGTTCCATTATTAGCATATGTAGTATAATCATTTGTTACACTTTCAAATCCCCAATAACTTATCAATCCATTGGTAGGAATATAAGATGGTACAGTTTGTGAAAATCCTGTAATAAAAAATAAGACAAAAATTGATGTGAGTAAAATCTTCTTCATAATAGTTATATTTAAAATTAATATCACAAAAATAAATCTTGATATTCATCGTTATAAAAAATATATAAGAAACAATACTTTCAACTAAATTCATAAAAACAAAACACTAAAAGTGAGTGCTTTATTAAAAATATTTAATATTTTTATTTTTTTATTAACCTTTAATTTCTATCGCCATGGCATCAACATCCGAAACAGGACACGCAAAGAATGTAGCAAACTTTCAAGATTTAATTGAGTTTGTTACAGGGTATGGAGCAACCTACAACCCATCAAAAAGCAGTTTAAAACTTCCGCAACTCATTGCCCTTAAAGCATCAGCCGAAGGGAATTTAGCAGACGTTATTTCTAAAAACACAAATTATAACAACAAAGTGAATGAGCGCATAACCGCTTTTAGTGGTTTAAAGTCATTATCTACTCGTTTAGTAAATGCTTTACAAACTACTGATGCAACGCCCGAAACAATCGGCAACGCTAAAACTTTTAACCGCAAAATGCAAGGTAAAAAAGCATCTTCAACACAAACACCAACCGACCCAAACGCACCAGCACCAACAACAATTTCAACAAGTCAGCAATCTTATGACCAACTTATTCAACATTTAGCGGGTTTAAATTCAGTTTTAGAAGCAGAAACAAGCTACACACCAAACGAAACCGACTTACAAGTAGCAACAATCCAAGCTAAAATTGCAGACCTTACAGCAAAAAATACTGCGGTTGCAACTGCTTACGCAAGTGTTAGCAATTCAAGAATAGCAAGAAACGAAACGTTATATTCTTCAACCACAGGATTAGTTGAAACCGCCAACGAAGTAAAAAAATACGTTAAGTCAGTATTTGGTGCAAACAGTCCACAATTCGCACAGGTAAAAGGCATAGAGTTTAAGAAACCAAAGATGTAAATATACCACAAAATGAAATCGTACTACCTCGAAAAGAAATAGAACAACATCAATAAAACTTATTGCTTCCGCAATAAGTTTTATTTTGTTCTCTATTAGGTTTATTTCATCCGCAATTAAATATATTGTAACCGCTAAAAGAAATATTTAAACCGCAATTAGATTTATTAAATCCGCAAAAAGAAATATATAAACCGCCAAAAGAATTATAGCAACCGCAATTAGAAATCTTTTAACCACGTTGAAATTGAAATTTAGTGGTGGAAAAGAAGTGCAGCCACCAACAGCGGTTTCAAGAAATGGCGAGGCTCGGGATTTATCAGAAATTGGAAAGGTTTTTAATTAAATGTTTTAGTTATATTTGTAAAGGCTTGGTCTTGGTTCATCGCCACTTCTTGAAGCCGCAAAACGTTATGCAACATTCTTAAACCACATCGGCTAATGAATTCAGAATTAGAAAAAGAGAAAAAATTTTGGCTAAAAGTTGACAGAGAAAATAAAATTTATCAGTCAAACAAGGCATTTGCTTTTGGTGGTAGTCTAATTTTATTTTTCGCTTATGAACTTGTTAAATTATGCCTGAATTATTCAAATTTTGAAGATTTTAAAGTTGCGGTAAGGTCTACAGAAAAAACTAATTCTTTGATTTGTTTTTTCATGATTTTAGTTGGAATAGTATTTATCATTTGGGGAATCAAAATTAGAAAGAGTCCATTAAGTGATCGCCCAAGAGAGTTGCCATAAGTGAAATTTGAAAGCAGTAACGGAAAAGCATAAAGAACGTCGCATAACAGCGGTTTAAAGCAACTGTTAAGCTTGGGAATCTCCCGAATCTTCTGCGAAGATTCAATGGAAAGTTTTGTACTTGGAATAATTAGTAATAAATTTAACAGCTGCTTTAAGCCGCGGCACGTTATATGCCATTTTGCCGAACCGCAGAAGTAACAACCATTAAAATAAAACCACTAAAATCATAAAAAATGAAAACAAAATTACTTTCGTTATTACTACTTATTTTTAGTTTTTCAATGTATGGAAAATCCGTAGATGAAAATAGAGCCAAAACTGTCGGCTTAAATTTTTTACATTATAAAACAAATTCTAATCTCCTGAAAAATGCTTCCGAATTGCAACTTACTTATGTAGTAAATTCAAAAATTAGAAATTTAACTGATGAAAAGGTTATGTTTTATGTGTTTAATGTTGGTACAGTTGGTTATGTAATTGTTGCTGGTGATGATACTGTAACTCCAATATTAGGCTATTCTGACCAAGGAAATTTTATTTATGATAATATGCCATCAAATATTAAAAAATGGTTTGAAAATTATAAAAAAGAAATAGTATACATTCTTGAAAATGATATAAAAGCGACCGAAGAGATTAACAAAGAATGGAACTTACAACAAGCAATTAATAAATCTAGTAATACAACATTATCTGTAAATGCAGTTAATCCATTAATACAAACTCATTGGGATCAATCGCCTTATTACAATGCCCAATGTCCCTTCGATAACACCTATAGCCAACGGACAGTTACTGGCTGTCCTGCAACTGCAATGGCTCAGATAATGAAATATTGGAATTACCCATCAAACGGCACTGGTTTTCATTCATATAATCATCCAACATATGGAACTCTTTCTGCAAACTTTGCTAATGCAACTTATCAATGGAGTTCTATGCCGAATACTGTTAGCAGTTCTAATAATGCAGTAGCAACACTAATGTATCATTGTGGAGTTGCTGTTGAAATGAATTACGGAGTTGCAGCAACAGGTGGAAGTGGTTCGTATGTTATTATTGCAGCCGCACCTTCTGTACAGCAGACTTCTGAAAACGCATTCAAAACATATTTTGGTTACAATGCCTCAACATTACAGGGATTAAAACGCTCGGATTATACAGACTCAAATTGGATAAATCTATTAAAAAACGAATTAGACCTTGGCAGACCTGTTCAATATGCAGGATTTGGTTCTGGTGGTGGACATACTTGGGTTTGCGATGGTTATGACAATAACAACTATTTCCATATGAATTGGGGTTGGGGTGGAAATTCTGACGCTTATTTTCAAATAAATGCTTTAAATCCAGGAGCCTTGGGAACAGGTGGCGGTTCTGGTGGCTTTAATAATAATCAACAAGCTCTTATAGGTATTCAGCCTCCATCTTCTGCTATTAATTATAATATAGCTCTTAATAACAATGTTACACCATCACTTTCAACAATAGGTTATGGTAATGCTTTTAGTGTATCAACGAACATTGCAAATAACGGTACTAATTCATTTACAGGCGATTATACAATAGGCATTTTTGACAGTAATAATAATTTTATTGATTATGTAGAAACAAAAACTAATTATACACTTCAAGGTGGTTATACATATACTAATGATTTAGTTTTTTCAAATTCAGGTTTATTTTCAATGTTACCAGGAACATATAAACTCTATGTTTATTATAGAGCAACAGGCGGTAATTGGAAAGCGGTTCAAAACAACGGTAGTTATACAAATTTTGCTCAAATAACTGTTGTAAATACAAATCCAATTAAATTAAATTCAGTAATGGTTGCTTCGCCTAGTACAAATTTAATTCAAGGGCAAAGTGCATCAGTAAACTTGAACATTGTTAATAATGGAACTTCAACATTCATTGGACAATATAAAGTTTGCTTATATAATTTAGACGGAACATTTGTTCAAGATTTTAGTTCATTAAATGAAGTAAATGGCTTGCCTGTTGGCTATACTTATAATTCGCCTTATTTAACATTCACTACTTCTTCAATAACTGCAAATCCAGGCTCTTACTTGATTGCATTACAACATAAAACCACAACTGGTAGTTGGGAACTAACAGGTTCAACATCAACATTTATAAACCCTATAACTATTAATGTTATTCAAGCTCCATATCAAGCTGATATATATGAAAACAATGATACTTTTAGTCAATCATATAGTTTACCTTTAACTTTTTCAGGCAATAATGCAAATGTAAATACAGTAGGTTCAAACTCTCATATTGGAACTGATAATGACTATTATAAAATTATCTTACCTAGTGGATATAATTATACAATTACCCCAAGATTACAAGATAGTTACAACAGTAACAATGGTAATACATATACATTAGATGCATTATTTTCATATTCAACTGATGGTATAAATTGGTCAAGTGTATATGATGATGTACTTTCAAGTAATATAGTAGTCAACAACGGTGGAACTATTTATTTTCATGTTGCTCCATATTTTCAAGGTAGCATTGGTACTTATTTACTGGATGTAAATCTAACTAGAACAACAGCGCTTGGAGTTAATGAAAATCAATTTACAGATAACATTAAGGTTTATCCTAATCCAGCTAAAGATTTTGTAACAATAAATAGTAATGACTTTGATGGAGAATTAAACCAAATTAATTTAATTAATATTCAAGGGCAAAGTATATTTACTACTAACACTTCAAATCAGTCAAAAATAATTAATCTTCCGATAAATAATTTTTCAGAAGGTATTTATATGTTACAACTTCAAACAACTAAAGGGATATTAACTAAAAAATTAATAATAACTAAATGAAATTAATACTTTCTATTTTGGTTATCTTAAATATAAGTTGTTCTCCGAAAAAAGAAGTTGTTCAAAATAGTAGAGAAAAATTACTTGAACAATCTTTAATTTCAGAACCGCCAGTATTAGTTTATAAAACTAAAAGAAATTACAATAATTTAGTTCCTATTTTATTGTCAGATGATGGAAAAACGATAATATCTTATCCTCATCCAAAAGACTTAATAGTAGGAAGTGGTTACCCACTTCCTACTATTTTGAATGATGGTTATTTAATAGACAATAGAGGTATTGGTAGAAATGTAGCATTTTTGAGTATTACATATGAAGAATATTCAAAACTTGAAAATGTTCCAAGTATTGAGGAACTTTATAAGTTGATAATTGATAAAGATCCACTAATTGAATTATGTAATTGTGGTACAAAAACAAATTTTACAAACATAGAAAAAGAGATAAATTATATGATTTTAAATAATAAATTAAAGACAATTTGTAAGCTAATTAAATAAAAAAAACGGCATATAACAGCAGTTTGCAAAAATGGCGGGTTTTGGGCTTAATTTAAAGTTGGTTTTGTACTTGTAAAGTCACAGTGTTTAACCGAAAGTTTAGGCTTCCTTAATTCGCCACTTCTGCAAGCTGCGAAACGTTAGCAGCAAATTTAGACGAGCTGAAATCGAGAAAACAATATTATCTATATACATTATGAAAATCAGACGAAAAATTAATATAAGCCTAATGATGTCATTTTTCTTTGTATTTACAGTAAAAGCTCAAAATATCATTAAAGTCTCCTATATTACTGGTGGAATGGGAGGTTATGAAAAAGCAGTCATAACTAAAGATTCTATTATTGGTGAGTTTGTTTATTATGATAAAGGAAATCTTAAAAAAGGTCAAATTAAAGAAAAAACAAAAAAAAAGTTTTGGCAATTTTTGGCTAAATCTATCAGAATAAATGAATTAAAAGAAGTAGAAAAAAATAAAAAGGAATTTCAAATTGATGATAGCTCAACTATAATTAGCTTGGAAACTAAACAACAGAAATATACACTTACAGAAGGGAATAAAATTGATGCAATTAAAAATAAAAAAGTTTATAATTTTGAAAAAAAAATCAAAGAAGAACTCAATAAATATACTAGACTAAATTGGCTTAACCCTTAAATAATAATAAAAAAATCTGCTGCTAACAGCGGTTTCAAGAAATGGCGAGGCTCGGGATTTATCAGAAATTGGAAAGGTTTTTAATTAAAAGTTTTGTTTATATTTGTAAAGGCTTGGTCTTGGTTCATCGCCACTTCATGAAGCCGCAAACGTTGGCAGAAAGCTTTTGAAAACGAAACGCATAACTAAACTCTAAAAATTAAATATACAAGAAATCAAAATCAATATGAATAAATTAATTTTCATTTTTTTACTTTTAATCATAACTTCTTGTAAAAAAAATGAGACGGTTGAAACTACAAAAAAAAATGTAGAAAATCATACTCCTAAAATTAAAACTCCTAAAAAAATTGGTGATTATATTTCAGATAAAACAGATTTTGTTTGGATTCCGAAGCATTCAGAAACTTCAGGTTTTTTATGTGAAGTTGTATTCAAAAAAGAATATTTAGATTATTTTTATCACGGACAATGTTACTATTCATATTTTACAAATTATTATCATACAAAAGCTGATAAAATTGAACTTCTTTGGTCATATAAAAGTGATTGTATTGGAGGAGTAGATTTTATTGAAAAACAAAATGGAATAAAAAAATATCCAAAACGCGGTGATAGTTTTTGTGAATATTCATTAGTTAATGACACAATTATAAAAGTTAAATATAATTTTCCAGAATGGGCAAAAGAAGTTAACAAAATCTCAAAAGATTCAATATTTCCAACTTATCTATATTTGAAAAAAAAATGATGGAATATAAATTAAGCCATCTGCCAACAGCGGTTTCAAGAAATGGCGAGGCATGGGATTTATCAGAAATCGGAAAGGTAATTAATTAAAAGTTTTGGTTATATTTGTAAAGGCTTGGTCTTGGTTCATCGCCACTTCATGAAGCCGCGAAACGTTGTGCGTCAGCTTAACCGAACGAAACGTAAATTAGAAAAACTGAAAATGGAATCATTAGGACACTTTATATTTGAACTTATAAAAATTACAATTTTAGGATTTATCTATTCAACAATTTTATATTTTATTTACAGAAATATACCAAAAAACAAGAAACCAGAATGGTGTGAAAAATTGCTAAAATCAAAAAAACCACTTTGGCTTTTCATTTCATTAATTCTCTTATTTTATATGTTTACTCCATATGGAAATCACGGACTTGGTGATAGCGCAAGAATTCCTATTAGTTTTACTAAAGAAATAAGTAATATAAATTGGGAAGAATTTGGACGATTAAATGGAATAAAAAGTAGCGAAGGAAACGACATAGAATTAACTCAATTTAAAGTAGAAAATAATATGATATGCGGAAACTTGAAAAGTAGTTTCTATGATTATAAAAATTCATATTTCATTTATGAAATAGATACCGAAAAATTGCAAGAATTTAAAAGTGAAAAGGAATACAACGAATTTGCAACCAATAAAAATTTACCAAAATCAAGTGAATTGAAAAGTTTTGAAGAAAATTATAGTGAATATTGGAGCGGTTGGAGATTTTTCCTTTTACCGTAATAAAAAAGCCGAACGCACAACAGCCGTTTCTCGCAATTGCGAATTTTGTGGTAAGTTCACGTTTACTTTTCGCAAGAATTTTTATCTTTAACGAAAAATAATTCGTTCCGAAGTTCGCAACTGACGAGAAGCGGCGGAACGTCAAACTGTCTAAAAACTCCTTTATGAAAGTATACTTTTAAAGGAGTTT
>CAZSZH010000069.1:0-11607 GCA_964610785.1 uncultured Flavobacterium sp.
AAAGTCGTCGCTCCATTCTTGAACGGCAGCTAGGAAAACGTTTTCTACTTGTGGGATGAAGATGTCGGATTTCATATTTTGAACTATACCTGACAGGTTTTAAAAACCTGTCAGGTATATAAATTTATATACTGGATTTAAATTGTTCTAAGAAACGAACATCGTTTTCAAAAAACATTCGGATGTCGCCAATTTGGTGCAATAACATGGCAATACGCTCGATTCCCATTCCGAAGGCAAAACCTGAGAATTCATCGGGATTGATGCCACAATTTTTCAAAACATTTGGATCTACCATACCGCAACCTCCAATTTCTAACCAACCCGTTCCTTTGGTAATGCGATAATCGGTTTCGGTTTTTAAACCCCAATAAATATCAATCTCGGCACTCGGTTCGGTAAACGGAAAGTAACTCGGACGCAAACGAATTTTCGATTTTCCGAACATTTCTTTGGTGAAATACAATAATGTTTGTTTTAAATCGGCAAACGACACCTCTTTATCAATATACAGCCCTTCTACTTGATGGAAAATACAATGCGAACGCGAAGAAACCGCTTCATTACGAAACACTCTTCCCGGAGAAATGGTTCGGATCGGTGGTTTGTTGTTTTCCATATAACGCACCTGCACCGATGAGGTATGCGTACGCAACAATATATCAGGATTAGTTTGGATGAAAAACGTATCTTGCATATCACGAGCCGGATGGTATTCGGGTAGATTTAATGCGGTAAAATTATGCCAATCGTCTTCAATTTCTGGACCTTCAGAAACGTTAAAACCAATAGTTGAAAAGATATCGATAATTTGATTTTTAACGATAGAAATCGGATGGCGTGAACCAATAACCAACGGCTCTCCTGGACGCGATAAATCGCCATAAAAACCTTTGATTTCTTCTTTGCTCTCTAGTTCTTCTTGAATGGTTTTTACTTTTTCTTCTGCAACGGCTTTCAAGGTATTGATTACTTGTCCGAAGTCTTTCTTTTGATCGTTAGGTATGTTTTTGAACTCGGTGAAAAGTTCTTTCAGCAAGCCTTTACTGCCTAAATATTTAATACGGAATTGTTCTAAAGCTTCCTTGTTTTTTTCGTTAAAGGCTTTCGCTTCCTCAATATGTTGTTTAATCTTGTCTATCATCGGTCGTGCTTTGAAGGAGCAAATTTAGGGATTTAACCGCAAAGTTCGCAAGGTTTTTTTATTTGTTTCTCGCAAAGACGCGAGGACGCAAAGTTTAAATTTAATTGTGAAATATAAATAATTCGAAATTTTTTGAAACTTGAAAACTTGAATCCTAATCAATCAAATCTTTTTCGATAAAATAATTCACGATGGCATCTTTCATTAAAATGGTTTGCTCACCAGCTTTTAAAGGAGGCAGTTCTTCTTTCACTTTATAATGAGGCCAACCGTCTTTATCGAAAAAGTCGAATTCGTAGTAGCCATAAGGTTCGAGTAATCGGCAAATGGCAATGTGCATTAAGTTGACTTTTTCATCTTTTGCAAAAACACGTTTGAATTTACCCAATTCTTGCACTCCAATTAAATATATTATCGCATCTAAATCGAGTGTTTCGCCTTCTGCAAATTGATTGGAAAGAATTTCAACGACTTTCTCCCAGCGTTCTTTTAGTTGTATATCTCTTGACATTTTTTAGAAAATAGAAGAAAGCGAAAAGAATAAAGACTTTTCATCTAACTTTTTATTGAAGTGCAAATATATGCTTTTAGCGTCTTTTCTGTTTGTTCTATTTTCTATATTCATTTCTATTATCTTTGCCGCTTCATTTTATATAAATTATGGCTTTTATCGATATTGTTTTAGGTGGTTTATTGGTTTTGGGATTGATCCGTGGTATTCGAAACGGGCTTATTATAGAATTTGCTTCCTTGATTTCTTTATTTTTAGGAATTTATATAGCCGTAAAATTTTCGACGATTCTTGGTGATAGTAAAACGGCCAAAGTTATTGCTTTTGTCATTATTTTAATAGTAGTATTGGTGGGCATTCACTTTTTAGCCAAAGTGCTCTCAAAAGTAGCTAAGGCACTATTTTTGGGATGGTTGAATCGGTTGGGAGGTGCTTTTTTGGCGGTGATTAGAACGATTTTATTTCTTGGCGTGGTGTTGAGTTTGTTTCAAAAAGTAAATATAAATAATACTTTGATTTCAAAAAAAACACAAGACCAATCGTTGTTTTTTAATCCAATTTTAAAAACTTCAGAATTTATGTTGCCTGTTTTAAATGATTGGTTTAAGAATTTAGGGAAGAAAATTGCCAATAATTAATTCAACTCTTTTATCGCATCTTCCCGAATCCAACCGGTGGTTTCATCGGTGAGTTGTATTTTTTTCCAATTGGCAATGCTTTCTATAACATAGACTTTTGTGCCTTCGTGAAGCAAAATGGTTTCACTGGCATTCGGTTTAGGTTCGCCTTTTAACGAGGCGGTTTCGGCAAATAGAATGGCTGGTTTATCATTTGAAATTCTATTTTTTTCATAAATTCCCGCGAAAACACTTATCGTGATTCCAACCAAAAATAGAAACATTCCCACAAAATAGATTCTTTTCTTGAATGCTGTTCCGGAAAAATAATATCCTACAAAAAAGCCTAAAAAAACAAAAGCAAAAACCACGGCTATCCATGCCCAAGTGTCATAATAATAGGTAGCCGTAAAATCTTCTAGCAATTTATTGAAGCCTACTTTTGGAATGATTTTGATGTCATCAATAGTCATTTTTCGGGCAAAATCAAGATTGGTTTTTATTTCTATATCATTCGGGTTGAGTAGCAATGCTTTTTCATAATTGTAAATGGCAGGGGCAATTTTGTGGAGTTTGTAATAGCAATTTCCGAGATTGAAATAAATTTCGGCCGAATGTTTACCAGAAGCTAAAACACTTTCATAATGGGTGATGGCTTCTTGAAAATTTTCTTTTTGGTAGGATTGATTTCCTTTTTCAAAAGCATTTTGCGCGAATGAAAACTGGAAAATTAAAATTAAAATATAGCAATATTTATTCATTTTTTACACCATTAAGGAATTAAGATTCATTAAGTTTCTCTGCTTTGTGGCTAAGAAATCTGCTTTTCTAAATTAGATATAATTTCAACGGCTTTATCATAATCTTGTTGAATGGTCACGCTGGTTGAAGGAGCATATCGGGCAAAGTCACAATTTTCTGTAAGGTTGATAAAATCAGATACTGTTTCAGCATGGACACTTCTCGAAAGCAAGATTTCTTTGATTTTATCTTTACTCATATCTGATGTTTCCATACTTAATTTGGCTTTTAAGAAATTATGCATTGCCTTTTCCAAAGCGATATAAAATGGCTCTTTATTGTTAATTTGTTTTTGTGCTTCCGACAAATATTTTTTAGCCAGCGCATTGGACTTTTTCTTTTTGTTACCTATAATATCAGCATCATCGGCTTCTTTTCGTTTTCGGAAAAGAATTAATGCTGGAATTCCCAAGAAAGGCAAAATCATCAAAGAATAAAATAATCCTGAACCTAAAAAATCTTTTGAGACTACTGGTTTCAAGTTTGTTTTTTGTTTGATGTAAGCAAATGCTTTATTGCTTGTGGTCGGCACTTTGGATGTTCCAGCAACGATTGGAGCGGCATTTGATAGACCTGGACCGTCCAAAACATTGAGCATAATGGATGGAGAAGTAATGGTTTTATAAGTTCCGGAGCTCAAATCGAAATAGGTAAAATGCATCGGTTTGATGGGGAAATTCCCTTTTGACTGCGGAATAATAGTGTACTTATCGGCGATGCTTCCTGTCATTCCTGTTAAAGGAGTGGTTACATTTTCGGAATGTTCGGGGTCGTACATTTCTAAAGTGGATGGCACTTCAGGCTTTGGCAAGCCGAATAACTTCAGATTCCCAGTTCCGGTTACACTTACGTTGAGATTTAATGATTCACCAAATTTCAATCCTGTTCGAGAAGGCGTTACTTTGAAATTAAATTTTCCTACAGCGCCCGAAAAATCTTTTGGTTTTCCAGCTTCTGGCAGCGGTTTTACGGCAATTACTTTACTTCCTGCCGAAACGCGTTTGCTATCTTCAACCACCTGTACTTGTCCGAAAAAATTTGGTCTTCCTCGTGGAACTTGACAATCGATATCTAAAGAAAGCGGTTCGATTTCTAGCTTCCCTGCTTTTTGAGGATACAGCACCGTTTTTCTTAAAACCACATAACGATAACGTTCGCCTTTAAACATTCCTTCTTCGGCAACTAAATTTTTGATGTCAATATTTTGACTCCAAAAATCATTGTACTTTGGTTTGTTCAATTCGCGCCAATTGGTTATGCCGATGTTGTAACTAAAATACAACTTATAAACAACCGTAATGGGTTCGTTAACATAAGGGTTGGTTTTAGAAATATCAGCTACTAAATAAAGGTTGTTATCGGCTCTAACGGATGCTGATTCGTTAGGGTCATTCGGTTGTTTAATGGCATCGGTTACATTGATTTTAACGGGTAATGTTTTGTATTGCTGTCCGTTGATTTCAATTATCGCTTGGCGGATAACCAAGTTTCCTTTTTTTAAAGGCAATAACACATAAGTATAGGATTTTTGGAACGAGCTTCTACCATTAATCCAAGATTGACTAATGGATTGGCTTGGTCCTCCAACGACTCTAAATCCGCAGGCTTCAAAATTCGGCGGAACAAAATTATCGCCATCGTCATTCATTGAAAATTCAATTCGGACTCTTTCGTTTAATCCCAAAGTATTTTTACTCACATTAGCTTCAAATTTTACTTGGGCTAATAAAGAGTTTGCTATCAATAAAACTAGTATTACAAATATTCTTCTCATGTTATGCTGAATTAATTTCAGTATCTCTTTCTATATCGATTACCAATCTTTTTCTGGTTTTTTTGGATTTGCCTGAACTTTTTGAGCGTTTACTTTTTCTTGAACTTTTTTCTCTTCGTTATTTACGGCGTCTAAAAGGTTGTCAATTCTTTGTTTGGAAGCCCCACTTGGTTTAGGTTGTGGTTTATCTCCTTTATCCTTGTCTTGCTTATCCTTTTTATCGTTACCGTCTTTTTTATCTTTGTTTTTATCTTTATTATCGCCTTTATCTTTTTTGTCGTCTTTTTTATCTTTATTTGGATCTTTCTTATCGTCTTTTTTATCGTTTTTCTTATCCTTATTTTTGTCTTTATTCTTATCGTTTTTAGGTGGATTTTCTTTTAGCATTTTCTTTGCTAAAGCATAATTATAGCGCGTTTCCTCATCAGATGGATTATTTCGCAACGCATTTTTATAGGCTTCAACTGCTCCAGAAAATTCTTTTTCTTTCATCATTGAATTTCCAAGATTGTGATAGGCTTTATGCTTTTCTAGTTTGGTATTTGCCTCTTTTATAGCTTTTTCAAATTGATGTTTCGCCTCTGCCGGTTGATTTTGTTTGTAAATTGTAGTTCCCAAATTATAGGATGCTATTGCTTTTTTTTTGAATTTAGCTTGCGATAATCTATAGTTTGCCTCTGCATCAACATAATTTTTAGCAGTAAACTTTTCATTTCCTTCGGGCAAAAATTTATCTTTCTCTTGTGCTTTTGACACAAAAGAAATTAGAATTAATATTGATGCAAGTAATTTTTTCATTTTTTAAAATTCATAAAAGAATAGTATTTATACTCTATTTTCTTTTTCTTCGTTAAATAAATTCATTTTACGTATCCATTTTGTTTTTCGTTCGGTCAAGAATACATCCAAAAACAATAGGAAGAAACCAAAACCCAAAAACCATTGAAATTGCGATTTAAAATCGGCCATCATTGTACCTTCAAATTCGGTTTTTTGGGTGTTATCCAATACTTTTTTGACATAATCTATTACCGCTTTGGTTGAATTTCCGTCGACATATCCTCCTTTAGTGCTTTTTGCTATAGACGACAAGACAGCAGCATTTCTTTTAGTAATAACAACCTGATTGTCTTTATCTTTTTGATAGCTTTCTACTATGCCATTTCTTTTTAAAGGAATTGGTCCACCATTTTCTGTTCCAACACCAACTGTAACAATTTTTAATCCTAATTTTTGCGCGTTTTCAGCTGCATTTTGCGCATTATCAGAATGATCTTCCCCATCAGAAATGATCACTAATAGTTTGTTGGTTTTGTCTTTTTTATCAAAAAAATTGTTGGCTGCCAAATCAATTGCTTGGTCAATTGACGTTCCCTGCGAAGAAATCATTCCCGGATTCATTGTTTGAAGAAACATTTTCGCTACCGCATAATCTGAGGTCATTGGCAACACTGGAAAAGCGCTACCCGAATAGGCAATTATTCCAATTCTATCACTTCCTAGTTGGTTGATTAATTGTGAGACTACTTGTTTGCTTTTCTCCAATCTATTTGGAGCAACATCTTCTGCCAACATACTTTTGGAAACATCAATGGCAAAAACGATATCAATTCCTTGACGTTTTACTTTTTCCATTTTGGTTCCCATTTTCGGATTTACCAAGGCGATGATAAGAAATGTTAGGCCTAAAAGAGCTACAATTAATTTTAAAATAGGTTTAAATGTTGATTTCTCTGGACTTAATTTTTTTATTAATTCCAAATCACCAAATTCTCGCTGTTTTTTTCGTTTCCAATATTGACTATACAAAAATAGTATCGCCAAGAGGGGAATGATAAACAGCAGATATAAATAACCTTTTTCTTCTAACTCGTACATTTAATATTAGATTTTAGATTTTAAATATTAGATGTTTATCTAATACTAAATTCTTTTAATGCTCAATTTCTAAATAAAACTTTTGAATATAGTGTTTCTTAACAATAACTCTATCAATAATAAAATTCCGGCAATCCATACAAATAGACGGTATTTTTCATCGTAATCATAGAATTTCAATTCCTGAATTTCTGTTGTTTCTAACTTATTTATCTCTTTGTAAATACTTTCTAGCTTACTATTGCTATTGGCTCTAAAATATTTCCCTCCCGTATTTTTAGCAATTGTTTTCATTAATTGCTCATCTATTTCAACAGGCATCATTTTATATAAAAATCCTTTTCCGTTGGGAGCATACGCATACGGAAATTCAGCCATCCCATTAGAACCTAGTCCAATGGTATAGACTTTTATTCCATATTCTTTAGCAATCTCTGACGCTGTTTCAGGCTCTATAAATCCAGCATTATTAACACCATCGGTCAATAAAATAATAACTTTACTTTTAGCTTTACTGTCTTTTAAACGATTTACTGCGGTGGTTAATCCCATTCCGATTCCTGTTCCATCTTGTAACGCACTATTGTATTTTATGTCTTTAATTGCTTCTTTAACAATAGCTTTATCACTTGTAACAGGTATTTTTGTATAGGCTTCTGAAGTATAGACAACCACTCCAATTCGGTCATTAGGTCTAGCGTCTACAAAATTAGAAGCAACCTCTTTCAAGGCTTCCATTCGATTTGGTCGTAAATCTTTCGCCAACATACTACTTGAAAGGTCAATTGCCATTACAATATCGATTCCTTTTGTGGTCTTAGTTTGGTTACTTATATCGACTGTTCTTGGTCGAGCTAATGCGATTATCAAAGAACTCAAAGCTAACAATCTTAAAGCAGTTAGATAGGGTTTCAAATTTGCTAAAAATGATTTAGAGTTTTTAAAGCCGCTTATCGAACTTATTTTCAAGGTAGCTGATTGCTGTTTACGTTTCCAAACAAGCCAAACTATTGCTGGAGGCAATAATAAAAACAACCAAAAAAATTCTGGATTTAAAAAAGTGACTTTTTCCATTATTCAGCGGTGTTTTTTAGTTCAACGGAATTGACTATTCGTTCCAAAATTTTCTTACCATAGACATCTCCCTCTTGATAAGAAACTATTATTTCTTGTAATCCGCCTTCTTGTTTGAATAACAATATTTCATAATACAACTTTTGACTTTTGTTTTGAACCTTGTTCAGCATAGTCATTGTCCCATAGGCTTTAACTCCTGAAATTCCCTTTTGTGTGTTGAAATCTTCTTTTTTGAAAATTATATTTTGCCCTCCCATAGCTTCCCAAGTTTTTGTATTTCCTTCAAGAACAGTGTCAAAATTAATGTCGGGTTGTGTTTGTTCCAGAGCGTTAGGGTCTTGTTTATATTTAACTGTAGAAACAACAATGTTAAAAGAATCCATTAGGCTACCATAACCAAACATTTGCATTTCTTGTAAAATAGCAAACGCTTCTTTAGGCAGCATTTTAGTCGCATCCATGCGCTTTAAAACTTTTGGAGTTTCTATTTTTATACCGGGATTACCATATTCGCTATAAATCCACTCTCCTTCAGCCAGCTCTTTGGTTGGATGACCAATAATATTATCTTTCACATAATCGTATCCTTTGAAATAGATTAGTGCAAGTAATGAAATCATTAATACTCCGAAGACAATTCCTATTGTTGAGATAATTCGAATACGTTTTTGTTTCTTTATTTTTTGAATTCGGGCCAATTCCTTTTGTTGTTCATTCCAAGCTTGAAGTTCATCATTTTCTTCAACAACTGTAGGAATCGCCTTATGAATGGTTACAATAGAATTCGAAATGCGTTTTTTGTCTTCTTCAATTTCAAAATCTAAAGGTTTTACTTTGGCAAATTTTACCAAGTCGGCTTGTTTCAATACCTTCTCAAGATTGGCTACCGTTTCTGGAGATAGTTTTAATTTTTTCTTCTGAGCTGCATTTCTCAATCCTTCAATAAGTTCAGAAGTAGTACTTTCCATGGCAGGAATGTGTATTTCTTCTTCGATATAATTTCTTGCAATGTCGGTAAGTTCCGAGTAATATGATTTTACTTCACCACGTTGCCAAAGCTCTTTCGATTCTAATTGTTGTAACAAACTAGTTGCTTTTTCAATAGGCGTTTTAAAGGTAATTTCTTGCGGTTTTTCTCGAGTTTGATATTTTTTTAGTAACCAATACACCAAGATTATAATTCCAACTAACAATAAAACTGCTAGAAGATATTTCCACCAATTACCAGGATTTTCAACAGGTACAATGGTTTTGATATCATACATTTTGTGTTTTAATGTATCTACTTTTACGCTACAAACTTCGACGTTCAAGCTATCCGAAAAAATTGTTTTTCCATTGATTATTATCGGAATTCTAGGGATGGTATATTTTCCAGAATCAAATTGTGTAAGTCCGTATTTTTTGATTAATTCAAATTTGTCATTGGATTTAACGGTATCAATTTTATAAGATTCAATGATTTCTAAGGCGCCAAAATTTTTTGTAGTAGGAAAAACTACATTATCTTTTTTATATACAGATGCTTTTAAAGTCAGTTTAAATTCAGCACCTATTTTCTTCTTTGTAGAATCAATAGAAGTCGTCACCTTTTGAGCAAAAAGCGATGAGGTAATAAGCAATACTATGTATAATTTTAATTTCATCTTTTCTTAACCGCGAGGAGCGCAAAGGGTTACGCAAGGTTCGCGAGGGTTTTAACTTATTTTGACTTTATGCTTTTTTATTTTCTCAACCACAGGATTTTCAGATAATTTTGACTTTGAAATCTTTGCGGTTTAATTCGTTATCTCGATTTAAAATAACCTAATAATTTGGTTACATAACTTTCGTCAACACGCGTATTTACTGTTCCTGAACCGCATTTTGAAAAAACATCTTTAAAATAATGTACTTTATCCTGATAATTTTTCTCGTAATTCCTTCGAACATTCTTCGAACTCGTATCAACCACTAAAATTTCACCTGATTCGGCATCTTCCATCTCTACCATTCCGATATTTGGCATTTTCTCTTCACGAATATCATATACACGGATACCGGTGATATCATGCTTTTTCCCAGCTATTTTTAACGTTTTTTCATAATCGTCATCTACCATAAAATCGGAAATCATAAACACAATGGCTTTTTTCTTTTGAGTAGCCGATAAAAATTGTAAGGCTTGTGACAAATCAGTTTTTCTACTTTTAGGTTGAAATTCGATTAATTCGCGAATGATTCGGAGTACGTGAGATTTTCCTTTTTTGGGAGGAATGTACAATTCTATGGAATCCGAAAATAAAACCAATCCAATTTTATCGTTGTTTTGAGTAGCCGAAAAAGCCATGGTTGCTGCAATCTCGGTAACAATTTCACTTTTTAATTGGTTTTTTGTACCGAAACTTTCTGAACCCGAAACATCTACCATTAACATCATGGTTAATTCGCGTTCTTCTTCAAAAACTTTGACATAAGGTTCGTTATAACGAGCTGTCACATTCCAATCAATGGCACGAATATCATCACCGAATTGGTATTGACGCACTTCCGAAAAGGTCATTCCACGTCCCTTAAACGACGTATGATATTCCCCCGAAAAGATATGATCACTCAATCTTCGGGTTTTGATTTCTATTTTACGAACTTTTTTAAGTAGGTCTTTTGTTTCCATTGTCTTAGCTGTTAGCTCTCAGCTCTCAGCAATTAGCTCTCAGTATTTGCTGATGGCTAATTGCTGACCACTAATTGCTAATTAAGGTACCTCTATTTCGTTTACAATTTTGTTGATGATTTCAACCGAAGTAATATTTTCTGCTTCTGCCTCATAAGTAACGCCAATTCTGTGACGCAATACATCGTGAACCACAGCACGAACATCTTCTGGAATTACATAACCACGACGTTTGATAAACGCATAACATTTGGCAGCGGTAGCTAAATTTATGCTTCCACGAGGTGATGCTCCGAAACTGATTAATGGTTTGAGACTTTCTAACTTATATTTTTCAGGGAAACGCGTAGCAAAAACAATATCTAAAATGTATTTTTCTATTTTTTCATCCATATACACTTCACGAACAGCTTTTTGAGCTCGAAGAATTTGGTCAACAGAAACTACTTGATTTACTTTTTCATAAGACCCTTTTAAGTTTTGACGAATTACCATTCGCTCTTCATCCATTTTTGGATAATCGATAACGGTTTTCAACATGAAACGGTCTACTTGTGCCTCTGGTAAAGGATACGTTCCTTCTTGTTCAATTGGATTTTGAGTCGCCAAAACTAAAAACGGGCGATCTAATTTAAAAGTGGTATCTCCAATAGTAACCTGTTTTTCTTGCATTGCTTCTAACAAAGCCGATTGTACTTTGGCTGGCGCACGATTGATTTCGTCTGCCAAAACAAAATTGGCAAAAATGGGTCCTTTTTTTATCGAAAATTCGTTGGCTTTGATATTATAAATCATGGTTCCAATTACGTCGGCAGGCAATAAATCGGGTGTGAACTGAATACGGCTAAAACTACCAGCAATAGCTTGTGACAATGTATTGATAGCTAATGTTTTTGCCAAACCCGGAACTCCTTCCAGCAAGATATGTCCTTGTCCCAAAAGTCCAATTAACAATCGTTCTACCATGTGTTTTTGACCCACAATTACTTTGTTCATTTCCATTGTAAGTAAGTCGATAAAAGCACTTTCTCTTTCAATTTTTTCATTGATTGCTCTAATGTCTAAAGCGGCAACATTTTCTTCCATAAATTCTATTTTTATAGTATTTTAAACAATTCCACAGGAATGATATCCAAATTTTGGCGCCAAAAA
>CAZSZH010000070.1:0-10948 GCA_964610785.1 uncultured Flavobacterium sp.
CTTCATTACTTTTGACTGTTTTATCCAAGATACGTTTTTAAAATTTTACTTCTTGAAGTATGTTTTAATCTGCGAATTGCTTTTTCTTTAATCTGTCTAACGCGCTCACGAGTTAAGTCAAAAGTTTCACCAATTTCTTCTAATGTCATCGGATGTTGATCGCTCAATCCAAAATACAAACGAACTACGTCTGCTTCTCTTGGAGTTAAAGTTTCTAATGAACGCTCTATTTCTGTTCGCAATGATTCGTGAATTAATTCTCGATCAGGATTTGGAGATTCACCTGAACGTAAAACGTCATAAAGGTTAGAATCTTCTCCTTCAACAAGTGGTGCATCCATAGATAAATGACGTCCCGAGTTTTTCATAGACTCTTTTACATCATTTACAGTCATATCAAGTTCTTTCGCAATTTCCTCTGCCGAAGGTGGTCTTTCATTAGATTGCTCTAACAAAGCATACATTTTGTTGATTTTATTAATCGAACCAATTTTATTTAATGGCAAACGAACAATACGTGACTGTTCTGCAAGCGCTTGAAGAATCGATTGTCGAATCCACCAAACTGCGTATGAGATAAATTTGAAACCACGAGTTTCGTCAAAACGTTGAGCTGCTTTAATCAAACCTAAATTTCCTTCATTAATTAAATCGGGAAGCGTAAGACCTTGATTCTGGTATTGTTTTGCAACAGAAACCACAAAACGCAAGTTAGCTTTCGTTAATTTTTCTAATGCACGTTGATCTCCAGCTTTAATTCGTTGTGCCAATTCTACCTCTTCATCGGCAGTAATCAAATCAACTTTCCCGATTTCTTGAAGGTATTTGTCTAAAGATGCAGTTTCACGGTTGGTTACCTGCTTGGTAATTTTAAGCTGTCTCATTTATTTTTTCTCCTTTACTTTAAAGTGTTCAGGTTGTTATACGTAATCAATTGTAAAAAAGTTACAAAAAAATTAAATAAACTTAAAAACCCCAATACAAAATCTTGAATCGGGGTTTTTTTATAATAGTTAAAAAAGATTATTTTTTATCGTCTCTTCTTTCAGGACGAGGACCGCGATCTTCTCTCGCAGGAGCATTTTCATCTCTAGGAGGTCTTGGTAAAAGCGCTTTTCTAGACACTTTTTCTTTTCTCGTTTTAGGGTCAATTCCTAAGTATTTCACCATAAACACATCACCCATGTTAACCACATCAGTAACATTTTCTGTTCTTTCCCAAGCCAATTCTGAAACGTGTAATAAAACCTCATTTCCTGGCGCTTGAGTATATTCTACAACAGCACCAAAATCAAGCATTTTAATTACTTTCACTTCATAACTTTCACCCATTTGAGGTTTGAAAATGATAGAGTCAATTTTGGCTAAAACAGCTGCAATTCCGTCTGGATCGGTTCCAAGAATTTCAACCACACCTTGTTCGTCCACTTCGTTAATAACGATGGTAGTACCTGTAGCTTTTTGCAATTCTTGAATTACTTTTCCTCCAGGTCCAATCAACGCACCAATAAAGGCACCCGGAATGGTTCTCATGATGATTTTCGGAGCATGAACTTTAACGTCAGCTCTTGGTTGTGCCAAGGTTTCGGTCAAAATATTTAGGATATGTAAACGTCCATCACGAGCTTGTGCCAAAGCTTGCTCCATGATTTCATATTTTAATCCGTCAATTTTGATGTCCATTTGACAAGCGGTGATTCCTTCTGAAGTTCCAGTTACTTTGAAGTCCATATCTCCTAAATGATCTTCATCACCTAAAATATCCGATAGAACAGCAAAACGTTCTCCGTCAGTAATCAATCCCATCGCAATTCCAGAAACTGGACGAATCATTTGAATACCAGCATCCATTAATGATAATGTTCCAGCACAAACTGTAGCCATTGAAGACGAACCATTTGATTCTAATACTTCAGAAACTACACGAATAGTATAAGGACAATCAGCAGGAATCATGTTTTTCAAAGCACGTTGTGCCAAGTTTCCGTGACCCACTTCTCTTCTTGAAGTTCCTCTTAACGGACGCGCTTCTCCTGTTGAAAATGGTGGAAAATTATAGTGTAAATAGAATTTTTCTTCTCCTTGTTCTGATGGTGAATCAATTTGGTTGGCTTCTCTAGACGTTCCTAAAGTGGCTGTTGCCAATGCTTGAGTTTCTCCACGAGTAAACAATGCCGAACCGTGAACCGATGGTAAATAATCTACTTCACACCAAATTGGTCTGATTTCGGTAGTTTTTCTTCCGTCCAAACGAGTTCCTAAATCTAGCGTAACGTTACGAACTGCTTCTTTGTTGGTTTTGTAGAAATATTTAGAAACTAAATCGCCATTTTCTGCCAATTCTTCTTCTGTAAACAATGCTTTTACTTCTTCTTTTACCGCATCAAATGCAGCCGAACGTTCGTGTTTAGCTGAACCTTTACTAGCAATAGCATAAATTTTATCGTATGCTGCTGCTTTTACTTTAGCGTAAATAGCATCATTAGATTTTTCTTGTTCATAAGTACGAACCTCTTTTTTTCCAAAGACTTGCGCCAATCTTTCTTGCGCAGCAATTTGTACTTTAATATGTTCGTGAGCAAATTTAATGGCTTCTACCATTTCTTTTTCTGAGATTTCTTTCATTTCACCCTCTACCATTGCGATAGAATCCGTTGAAGCTCCAATCATCATGTCAATATCAGACAATTCTAATTGTGCACGAGAAGGGTTGATGATGAATTTACCATCAATTCTTCCCACTCTAGCTTCAGAAATCAACGTTTCAAATGGAATATCAGACAAAGCCAATGCTGCCGAAGCTGCTAATCCTGCTAATGCGTCTGGCATTACATCTTCGTCATGAGACATCAACTGAATCATCACTTGAACTTCTGCATGGTAATCTGATGGGAAAAGCGGACGCAATACACGGTCAACTAATCTCATGGTTAGCACTTCGCTATCACTTGGACGCGCTTCTCTTTTGAAGAAACCACCAGGAAAACGACCTGCTGCTGCAAATTTTTCACGATAATCTACCGTTAACGGTAAAAAATCGATACCTGGACTTGCTTTTCTTGATGATACCACTGTTCCTAAGATTACAGTGTTACCAATTCTTACTACTACAGATCCGTCAGCTTGTTTAGCCAATCGACCTGTCTCGATTGTGATGTTTCTGCCATCACCTAAATCGATACTTTCTACAAATAATTGTGGAATCATAAATTTTCCTTTTTAATTTTACATTGGTTTTCTGCCTGTCAGCAGAGTTGTTGTGTTGTTTTTCCGACAGTAAGTCGGATTGTAGTTGTTGTATTCCCAATGAAAAACCAAACTTTTTTTAATATAAAAGCTAAAAAAAAGAGGCGCAAAAGCACCTCTTATAATTTGTATTATTTTCTAATACCTAATTCTTTAATTAATTCACGATATTTTACAACATCTTTCTTTTTCAAGTAGTCAAGAAGACTTCTTCTTTTACCTACCAAAAGAACTAACGAACGCTCTGTGTTATAATCATGACGATTTTTTTTCAAGTGCTCTGTTAAGTGAGAGATTCTAAAGGTGAATAATGCAATTTGTCCTTCTGTAGAACCTGTGTTTTCAGCTTTTCCTCCGTGTTTAGCGAAGATTTCAGCTTTGGTTTCTTTAGTTAAATACATTCCAATATTATGTTAAATGATTATTATGTATGAATAAAGATTTTCTCTATTCCGGTGCAAAGATAAAAATAATTATGAGTTATGAATTATGAGTTATGAATTATTTTAAAAAAGTTTGGCAACTTCTTGATTAACAAATTCCAGAAAACGTTCATCTTCTTCCGTAAAAGGATCTATCACATGACTGTCGATATCAATTTGACCAATATTAATTCCGTTAACGAATAATGGAACTACAATTTCCGATTTTACTGTAAAGCTACACGCAATATAATTGTCTTGGGCTGATACATCAGGCACTACAAAATTCGCATTTGATTCGGCTACTTGTCCGCAAATTCCTTTTCCAAAAGAAATAACAGTATGGTCCGTTGACGCGCCAACATAAGGACCAAGATGTAAGGTTTTGTTTTCGTGATTGGCAAAATAAAACCCAACCCAATTATAATAATCAATGGTATCAGATAAAAATTGACAAAGATTTTTTAGTTTTTCATCACGATTTTGATTTTCGTTTGAAAGTATATTAGTTACTTTTGGTTTTAAATCTTCAAAATTCATTTCATTTTTTTTGCAAAAGTAACCAATGTAATTTCTTACTTTTACCTAAAATTTGTTAAAATTATATTTTGAAAGAATACTTCATTCAATTCAAACCTTTTTTGATTTTTCTAATCAAGTTTGCAGCTAGTTATTTGGTCCTAGCATTTGTGTATCAAAGTTACCTCAATCAATATAACGAAAGAGCTTTTGAAGTTGATGGATTTACCAAATTAGTAGCCAATCAATCACAAAAAATACTCTCTTTTTTTGATGAGCATTCCTATACAAAACCAAATTTTAAGGAAGCAAGTGTCAAATTATACTACTACAATCAATGGGTTTCAAGAATTGTTGAAGGGTGTAATGGGTTGAGTGTGATTATACTTTTTATTAGTTTTGTAATTGCCTTTAAAGGGAAACTCAAGCAGACTATAGCTTTTATTTTGATTGGAAGTTTAGTAATCTATGTATTCAATGTAATTCGAATTGCATTACTTTGTATGGCTATATATCATTTTCCGCAATATGAATCTATTTTGCATGGTGTCATTTTTCCATTAATTATTTATGGTATGGTGTTTGTATTATGGATTATTTGGATTAACAATTATTCGTTTTATGCTAAAAAAACTTCTTGAAAATAAAACAAATTTAGTTTTCGGACTGCTATTGTTGCTGCTTTTAGTCTTGATTAGAGCTTATGAAGACACGCTATTTTATGATCCTTTTCTCGATTATTTTAAAGATAATTATAATAATCTGCCTTTACCAAAACTGAATAGTATCAAACTATTTTTCAGTTTGGGTTTTCGATTTTACCTCAATGCAATGATTTCTTTAGGATTGTTATATCTTATTTTTCGTGATTCAAAAATTATAAAATTCTCTATTTTTCTGTATTCCATTTTAGGAATTATCACCATGGTAAGCTTCTTTTTTGTCTTGATTAAATTTGGAGAAGCGCATAAAATGGCCTTATTCTATATCAGACGATTTATCATACAGCCACTATTTTTAATTCTGTTCATTCCCGCTTTTTATTATCAAAGAAAAAAAGAATTATAAAAAGGGTTCAGTGAGTTGGTATTTATACGAAAATAATATTAATCCCGCCACTACCGCACGAATCCCTCCGTGTGGTATGTGAAATTAAACGATAATTTTCAATTTGTATGATAAAATAAAAAGAACAAATTGATAGATGATGAAGTTGATTTAGAATGTTTTGATATATAGAAACCAAGATGGCTCGTATGTTTCGCACAGGGGATAGCGCTGATTTGCAATCCGTGCCAACAAAGAGAATAAAACACACAAAACTACAACAATAAAAAGTTGAAGTTTGTTGATATTAAATAGTTAGATTCAATAAATTATTTTGTTAGATTTGTTTTAAAGATGATGGTGGGCACGGATTGCAAATCCGCGCTATCGGGTTAGAGAATGATTTTGAAGTTATTTTGTTAGATTCGTTTTGATATAGATTGTGGGCACGGATTACAAATCCGCGCTATCGGGTTAGGTTTTTCAATAGGTTGGGAATTAGGTAGATGGCTTTCTACAAAGGAATGGTATAACAACTTCGTTTTTGGACCTAAATCTGAGGTATATCGACAAAGAGGAATCGAGCATGGTTGGTATCAAAGTTATTTATTTAAAGATTAAGAATATGATTTTTTTTAATTACATGTATTATAATATTTATTTTGTTAGTAACAGAAACACTTCTTCACCAGAAATTGTGACAGTTTCAAATATTTCTTTCTGTCAAACTAATAATATTTTATCGTTTTTAAATCTTTTTTTCTTTTTTTCTAAAATTAATTCTAATTATAATATTTCCAGATACTACTTAATAATCCAAGTAACGGCAATAATTTTAAATTACTACTATTATGTAACAAAAAAAAAAGGAATTGACATAATGAAAAATGAAAAATATTCCTTTGGAAATTTTAAATTTTTAACTTTTATTTATTTAATTTTTTCCATCTTTTTAACAGGATTTACTTATTATGTTTACAGAGAATTTTAAGTTTATTGTTAAGACTTGATGCAAAAAATATTAATCTTTTTTTTATTTATACACTTGCTTTTTCCCGCGCTACCGCACGAATCCCTTCCTATGGTAAGTGAAATTAAAGGATAATTTTCTATTTTTATGATAAAATAAAAGAACAAGTTGATTGATGATGAAGTTTATTTAGAATGTTTGATAAATAGAAACCACACAAAGGGAATCGTGCGGCAGCTGGGGGTAAGAGCAAACAAAACTAAAAACCAATAAAAGGCATCTACAGTTACACAATCACCCGTTCCTTTGGATAGAGCTGGGGAGAGAAGGAGCTTCCTTTTTATATTTGAGAAACATATTATTTTGCTAAATATAAAATAACAATGTTTTAAGGATAATATATTGCAATTTAGGTATCTTTGCCTCATGAATTTCAAAAAGCACATCAGTCTTTTTTTAGCAGTTCTTTTGTTGGTTTCCAGCATGGGATTGGCTTTTACGATACATTATTGCGATAATGAAATTGCTGCTGTTTCGATAAATACAGCATCCAATGCTCAAGAAATTGAGAAAGGTTGTTGCGGAGTCGTTGAGAAAGAATCTAAATGTTGCAAGAATAAAATTATAAAATCCCACGAGAAATCAGACCAAATAACTGTTAGAATCCTGGCTCTCGATACCAACTATCATTGGGTTTGTAATGATTGGAAGCCAATTGTTTTTTCAAATGAATTTCATTTTGATACAAAAGCATTTCCAAGTTATTTTTGTGACGCCCATGCGCCTCCTTTATACCTCTTGTACAGCCAATATACCTTTTACGCCTAATTTAATTTCAATTCAGTTTAGATTCTTTTGGTTGCTCCCTAGAGAATCATTTGACGTAGAATTAATTTTAAATTAGTACCCATGAAAAAAACAGCATTATTCCTATTGCTGCTGTTTTCGACCATAACTTTTTCTCAAAAAACATTAGAAGAAGTTACAATAGAAAGCAGTAAAAAAGGGATACAAAAATCACTCACGAAAACTGCTAATACTACGGTAGTTTCTAGTAAAGAATTACTCAAAGCCGCTTGTTGCAATTTGGCAGAAAGCTTTGAAACCAATCCTTCTATAGATGTTAATTTTTCGGATGCCTTGACAGGAACCAAACAGATAAAAATGTTGGGGTTGACGTCACCCTATTTAATGATAACCGAAGAAAATATCCCTTCGGTTCGAGGAGCTTCTCAAGCCTATGGATTATCGTTTACCCCAGGAACTTGGGTAGAAAGTATCCAAATCACCAAAGGTGCTGGAAGTGTCGTTAATGGTTACGAAAGCATTTCGGGACAAATCAATACCGAATTGATTAAACCCCTTAAAGATATTCCGTTTTTTTTGAATGCCTATGGTGCTTCCGATTCTCGATTGGAATTGAATACGCATTTCAATAAAAGAATTTCCGATCATTGGGCAACGAGTGTATTCCTTCACGGAAATGAACGCTCTTCTAAAAATGATATGAATCACGACGGATTTTTAGACAATCCGTTGGGGAAACAAGTCAATGCCGTAAATCGATGGCAATATTCCAATCCAGAAACGGGCTGGGTTTCATTCGTTAGTTTTAAATATATGAACGATGAAAAGCAAACCGGCCAATTGGAGTTTGATAAGAACCGAGACAAACACACCACCAAGTATTGGGGATCTGAAATTAATACCAACCGTTTTGATGTGACTTCAAAAGTAGGTTATGTTTTTAAAGACATGCCGTATCAGAGTATGGGGTTTCAAAATGCCTATAGTAATCACAATCAAGATTCGTACTTTGGACTGAATCAATACAACATCAAGCAACAAAGTTATTATTCGAATTTCATTTTCAATTCGATAATCAATAACACCAGACACAAATTTGTGACAGGTTTAAATTTTACCTACGATCAATATACAGAGTTTGTCAATCTGGTTGATGTGAGTCGAATTGATAATTCTTTGGGAAGCTATTTTGAATATACCTATGATACTAATGACAGCTTTAGTTTGATTTTGGGTGGGAGAGTGGATTATCACAATCGATTAGGTGTTTTTGCAACGCCAAGAGTTCATGTGCGATACAATCCGTGGGAAAAGGGAGTACTTCGATTTTCTGCCGGAAGGGGAAAACGCGCCGCTAATATTTTTGCCGAAAATCAACAACTTTTTGCCAGTTCTCGAGTATTTTCTGTTTTGGATACTAACGGAAAAATATATGGCTTGAATCCTGAAATTGCTTGGAATTATGGCGTTAGTTTTACTCAAAATTTCAAATTATTTGGAAAATCTGCCGATGTTACTTTGGATTGCTATCGGACCGATTTTCAAAATCAAGCGATTGTTGATTTGTTTCAATCGCCACAGCAAGTTTTGTTCTACAATTTAAAAGGAAAATCCTATGCCAATAGTTTTCAATTGGATTTTAATTGCGAGATCATCAAGCATTTTAATCTGAGAACGGCTTACAAATATTATGATATTGCTACCGATTACGTGTCGGGCAGTTTTCAGAGACCGTTACAAGCAAAGCATCGATTTTTTAGCAATTTAGAATATGAAACCCACATTCAATCAAAAGGTCAACAATGGAAGTTTGATTACACCTTCAATTGGTTAGGAAGACAGCAATTACCTAGTACCGCTAGTAATCCAACGGGTGATCAACTGCCTCAATTCTCACCCTCATTTGCGGTAATGAATGTACAGATTACTAGAACTTTTTCATCAACTTTTGAAATGTATATTGGAGGTGAGAATATCGGAAATTATAGACAAGACAAAGCTATTTTGGGGGCAAATAACCCTTTTGGAGCTACTTTTGATACATCTATTATATACGCGCCCGTTTTTGGTCAAATGTATTATGCAGGATTGCGATTTAAAATAAAATAAGATTTCAATTTCAAAAATCAATTTTAAAAATCAATTTTAAAAAAAAAGTATTAATTAAAATATTTAAAAATGAAAAAAGTACTATATGGAATACTGTTACTTTTTGTAACACTTTCAGTTCAATCGCAAGAGAAAAAAAATAAAAATGCAAGATATACCATTGACGTGAATGGTAATTGTGATTTATGTAAAAAACGAATTGAGAAAGCTGCCTTTTCGATATCGGGAGTAAAATTGGCAGTTTGGAATGTAGAATCCCATCAATTATCTCTTGTTTTAAACGAAGAAAAAGGTACAATTCTAGACGTAAAAAAAGCCATTGCAAAAGTGGGTCACGATGCAGATGAGGTAAAAGCAACCGATGCAGATTATGAAAAGCTGCACATGTGTTGTCAATATGAGAGAAAATAACGTTAATTTAATTGTAGGGAAGCTTAATTATAAGTACTTTCACACACTAAATTTTATTTAAAATTGTATGACTCATTTTGACTGGAAGCAACTTTTTAATCCTGAGTTCTATATTCTACTAGAAATAGGAGGAATAAAGATAGGATTATATGTAGTACTTTTTATCGTTTTTGCCGAAACCGGTTTATTAGCAGGATTTTTTCTTCCAGGAGATAGTTTGCTGTTCCTTTGCGGAATTTATAGTGAATCGTTAATGAAACAATTTTCTACAGGAAGCGATTTTTGGAACGTTACCTTTTTGGCAGCACTCATATCTTTAATGGGTATTTCGGGAAATATATTGGGCTATTGGGTAGGTTCTAAAAGTGGTTCTTATTTATTCAAGCGTGAAGACAGCTTCTTATTTAAGAAAAAATACCTATTCCAATCCAAAGATTTCTTTGATAAATATGGTACTAAAGCCATCGTGTTTGCTAGATTTTTACCGATTGTAAGAACTTTTGCACCTGTTGTCGCAGGGATTGTGGACATGGACAAAAAGAAGTTTATGTTCTTTACGGTCATGGGTTCTATTCTTTGGTCGTTTACCATGACTTTTTCGGGTCATTACTTATATGAGTTATTTAAAAATGAATTCGGTATCGATTTAAAACATTACATCGAAATCATTGTGATAGGAATCATTTTAATTACAACCGTTCCAGTGTTGATTAAATTGCTTAAAAAAAGAAAATAATCGATACATCTTGTTATTATCAAATCCGTTTTGTCCATGATAAATCGGATTTTTTTATCTGATATAGTAACAAATTTATAAACGATTGTTCAAAAAAATCATTAAAATACTTTTTTTAGCTCAAAAAGAAGCGTGAAAATGAGAATTTCATATAAATACTAAACCAGTTTGTAAAAGCTATTTCAAACAATACCTTTGCAAAAAAAGAATAGTTTACTATTTTAAATCGGTGATGGAAATTTCTTAAGTACTTTTAAATTTAATTTTTTCAAAATGCAACCAAAAGAGCTCCTAGCACTTGCTGAAGAATTTGGCAATCCCTTGTTTGTATATGATGCTTCAACTATTGAGCAACAATACAATCGTTTAACCGCAGCTTTTTCGAAGGTCGAAAGACTTCGCATTAATTATGCGATGAAAGCTTTGTCAAACCTTTCCATTTTAAAATTATTAAAAAAATGCGGAAGTGGTTTAGACACTGTTTCCTATCAAGAAGTGCAATTGGGTTTACATGCTGGGTTTACGCCAGACAAAATCATATTTACTCCCAATGGAGTTTCCTTTGAAGAAATTGAACAAGTTGCTCAATTGGGTGTGCAAATTAATATTGATAATCTCTCGATTTTAGAGCAATTTGGTGCCAAATATCCAACGGTTCCAGTTTGTATTCGCATCAATCCA
>CAZSZH010000071.1:0-10673 GCA_964610785.1 uncultured Flavobacterium sp.
CAACATCCAAGTATATAATCTTCCTTTTGAATCATTGTAGGTTTCAATGTTTTTCCAAATTTTCACAAAGACTTCTTGCAAAACGTCCTCAGCATCTTCTGTTTCTTTTAATAAATTCGAAATTACTGAAAACAAACTTTTGGAATACATGTCATACATAATGGTAAAAGCGCGTTCCTCTCTTTTGAGGAGTAACGGAATTAATTCTTCTTGTGTCATGATTTCTGTTTTTTTGTTAGGAACATATACGAGAGGTTTTTGGTTTTGGTTTTATAAAAATAAGATGTTATTTCTTATTCGGCTATTTCTTGCTTGTATTTAACAATTTATTGAATAAGTATGACTATCAAAAATATTTTTTCAATTAAAAAAAACCAAACTTCTTTTTCGCTCGTAAATGGAGTAACGAAAAAATGTAAAACATTAAAAAATATAATCAGATGAAAAAGAAAATTAAAATTATTGTAGGGAGCGCCTTTGGAGTTATGCTCTTATTATTTGGAGTTTTAGTATTTCATATAGCTACAGCTAAACCAGTAGTATATGACAATGCAACGATGCAAATTAGCCGAATCGATTTTCAAGAACAATTAGATTCTGTAAAAATGAAAACAATTCATCGACAACTAAAATCCATGCCTGGATTTATTAATGACAGTTATAATTTGGAAACTGGAGTTTTGGTTTATTTCCACGATAATCGCATTGCCGATTCCAAAAAAATATTTGAAGAATTAATGAGTAAAGGGAATTATAAAGCCACACGATATATCGTTCCAAAAGAATTGGCATCTAATAAAGTTTGCCCAGTAATGAATGAAGGAAGCATCAGCTATGCCTTCACGAAACAAGTAAAAAGAATTTTTAATTAACTAAATATTTATAACTATGAGAAAGATTTCTAAAATGGCACTAACTGCCTTACTAATTGGTTCAATGTCTTTTGTTGTTTCATGCAGTAAAAGCAAAAATGACGATGTTGGGACACCAACAACCCCATCACTTTATGCTCGATTGGGAGGAACAACAAAAGTTTCTGATCCTAAAAACCCAGGACAAATGATTGAAAAAGGACGTTTGAGTTATCGTTCTGTAGTAGATACCACAATTACATTAATTGTTAAAGATATTGTGGCTAATAAACCAGGAAACTTCTCGGCTCATTTTGCTCCTTTAGTGAGTGAAGTTTCAGCTGGAAATACTACAAATGTTGCTGTATTGAGTAAAAACCTTACTGATTTCTTTTCAGCAAATACAGGAGGAAGTTCTACTAATGTTTATTCTGGAGATACAATGCACGATGCTCATAACCCAGCAACTAACCCAAGAATGGGAACTAAAGCGACCAATGCTAATTATGATAAATTCATTGGATATGTAGGTACTGCCGCAGGAAAAAATGGAGTAACCGACCAAACAATTATCAATGATGTAGTAACCGTATTGGAATCATTAAGAACACAGGTGGTTCAAGCACCTTAAATTATTTTTTGAAAAAGCGTTTATCAAATGAGTTCATTATTTGGTTTTGTTTTTTGTTAGGAGTCCAACAATTTTATATTGTTGGGCTTTTTTTATCTAACAAAACTTTAGTACTTGTTTTTTTAAACTGAAACATTAATTTGACTAATTTTATAAAAAAAATATTATATGAAAAAATTATTAATTTTAGCTACTGGGATTTGTTTTCTAACAAGTTGTAAAAATACTGCACAAGATGTAGCAGAAAACACAAGTAATCAAACTACATTAACAAAAAATGTCATGGAGAAAGAAACAATTTATCAATTTAAAGTGAAAGACTTAAGCGGAAAAGATTTTGATTTTGCCTCTTTAAAGGGGAAAAAGATTTTGATAGTAAATACTGCTTCAAAATGTGGATTAACTCCACAATATAAGGATTTGGAATCAGTGTATGAAAAATATAAAAGTAAAAACTTTGTAATTGTTGGGTTTCCTGCTAATAATTTTGCCTCGCAAGAACCGGGATCCGATAAAGAGATTAGTTCTTTTTGTCAATTAAATTATGGCGTAACTTTTCCAATGATGAGTAAGGTTTCTGTGAAAGGTACTGATATTTGTGAGGTATATAAATTTTTAACTCAAAAATCAAAAAATGGATTGCAAGACAATGAAGTGGAATGGAATTTTCAAAAATATCTAATTAATGAAAAAGGCGAATTAGAGAAAGTAATCGCTCCTCAAGTTCTTCCAACCGATGAATCCATCACAAGTTGGATTATAAAATAGTTCGAAAAGGTTGTTGATAAAAAAAGATTGAACTTGTTCAATCTTTTTTTTATTAAATTTTAATATTTCAAATTATCTGGCAAGGGTCTTTCTGCCATAAAAAGGAAATAAAGTCCCACGAATATAAAAGGAATACTCAGCCATTGTCCAGTAGTAAACAATCCCAATGTATTTTCAATTCCTCCTTGACTACCTTTTACATACTCTACTGCAAAACGAACGCTCCACAGCAAGAGTAAAAATATTCCGAATAATAATCCATGTTTTTGAGCGGTTTCAGTTTTCCAATATAAAAAAATTAATATTGCAAAAACAAAAATGTAGCAAAATGATTCGTACAATTGTGCAGGATGTTTTAAGGGCACTTGCGCCAATAAATCGGCAAATTTTGGATCAGTAACAATAGCATTATAGGCTTGATCGGGATCACCAATTTGAGTTTTATACATGGCATCTTGAGGACTGTAAAAATCTCTTACAAATTTAACTCCAAAAGTAGTATTAGAGGTTACTTTACCGACAATTTCGGAGTTAAAAAAATTTCCAATTCTTACAAAAATTGCCCCGCAAGCAACAGGAATTACTACACGATCCAATACCCAAAGCATCGGTTTTTTTATGATATTTTTACTATAAAAATAAACAGTAATAATAATTGCAATAGCCGCTCCATGACTTGCCAAACCTGCAAAACCAGTAAACTTAAATTCAGGCTCAAACTTGAATGGCAATAATATTTCTAAAGGATGATTTCTAAAATATTCCCAATCATAAAAAAATACGTGACCCAATCTGGCGCCTAATAAAGTTGCCAATACTGTCCAAATAAAAAGAGTATCTAATTTGTCTAACGTTTGCTTTTCATTAATAAAAATATTTTTCATGATGTACCATCCTAAGCCAAACGCAATAACAAACATTAAGCTATAAAATCTGATATTTATAAAGGCAAGGTGTATTCCTTCTGACGGATTCCAAATCATTTTTTAGGTTTTTATTTCGAGTTAAGTATCAAAAATAGTAATTTAAAATGTATTAGATTTTAAAATTAATTTATTTGTGTAAACATTTTTTTTCGGGCACCGGGTCATAGCCGCGTTTTCCCCAAGGGTGACAACGAAATATGCGTTTAATTCCAATAAATGAACCTTTGAATAATCCATGAATCTGCAAGGCTTCTAATAAATAATGGGAACATGTAGGTTGAAAACGGCATGTTGCTGGTGTAAAAGGCGAAATGGCTCCTTGATAAAAGCGAATAAGTAGCACCAAGGGAAAAATCAGTATGGTTTTAAGAGTGTACATCTGAGTAACTATATGTTAAAAGATGTCCCGTCTTTTCCGTCTTTTAACTGAATTCCTAATGCTAAAAGCTTATCTCTAATTTCATCTGAAAGTGACCAATTTTTATTAGCTCGTGCTTCATTTCGCATTTCTATTAACATTTCAACCACCCCTTCTAATTTTTCAGTAGCATCATCTGAAGATTTTTCATTTTTAATTCCTAGTACATCAAAAACAAAGGTTTCTAAAGTATTTTTTAGGATTTCTAAATCAGTTGCAGTGATGCTCTCTCGTTTGTCGTTCAAAACATTTACAAAACGAATTCCTTCAAAAAGATGTGCTATTAAAATTGGCGTGTTAAAGTCATCATTCATGGCATCATAGCAGTTTTGTCGCCATGTTGCGATATCTAATGTTGAAATAGGACTAACCTCAATAGAATGAATAATAGACATCCCTTCCATTAATCGTTCAAATCCTTTTTCGGCGGCTAGAATAGCATCATTAGAAAAATCAAGAATACTTCTATAATGTGCTTGAAGCATAAAAAACCTTGCCACATTTGGAGAGAATGGTTTACTTAAAAAAGGACTTTCACCTGTGAATATTTCACCCGGAAGAATATTATTTCCAGTAGATTTTGACATTTTTTTGCCATTTAACGTAAGCATGTTCGCGTGCATCCAGTAATTAACAGGACTGTTGCCCGTACATGCTTCGTTTTGAGCAATTTCACATTCGTGATGCGGGAATTTTAAATCCATTCCACCACCATGAATGTCAAACGTTTCACCAAGATATTTAGTGCTCATTGCGGTACATTCTAAATGCCAACCAGGAAATCCAACCCCCCAAGGTGAAGGCCAACGCATAATATGTTCTGGTTCAGCTTTTTTCCACAATGCAAAATCTTGTGAGTTTTTCTTATCACTTTGACCTTCAGTATCTCTAGTATTGGCAAGCATGTCCTCAATATTTCGACCGCTTAACTTGCCATAATTATGAGTTTCGTTAAATTTTACCACATCAAAATACACCGAGTCATTGTTAACATAAGCGTAGCCTTTGTCTATAATTTCTTGTACAATTTGAATTTGTTCAATAATATGACCAGTAGCCGTTGGTTCAATGCTGGGAGGTAGAAAATTGAATTTATCCAAAATAGTATGAAAATCAACAGTATAGCGCTGCACAATTTCCATGGGTTCCAATTGTTCCACACGAGCTTTTTTGGCAATTTTATCCTCGCCTTCATCTACGTCATCTACAATATGGCCCACATCAGTGATGTTTCTTACGTAGCGAACTTTATATCCTAAATGAAGTAAATATCTAAAAATCACATCAAAACTCATAAAAGTTCGTACATTACCAAGATGGACATTGCTGTATACTGTTGGACCGCAAACATACATTCCTATGTTTCCATCGTGAATTGGGTTGAACTTTTCTTTCTCTCCCGAAAGGGAATTATAAAGAACAAGATGTTGATTTTTATATAATTGCATGATAGTGTTTTTTATGAATCATAAACGAACGTTAGAACGTAGTTTCCAGTTTTATGTATTCGATAAATTCTTTTCTAGTAGCCTCTTCTTTAAATTTCCCACCGAATTCAGCTGTAACGGTGCTGCTTTCAATGTCTCTAATGCCACGAGAATTTACACACAGATGTTTAGCATCAATGATACAGGCAACATCTTCGGTATTCAATACTTTTTGTAATTCTTTTACAATTTGAATGGTCAATCGTTCTTGAACTTGAGGTCTTTTAGCATAATAATCAACAATACGATTCATCTTTGATAAGCCAACTACCGTTCCGTTTGAAATGTATGCAAGGTGAGCTCTGCCAACAATAGGAAGCAAGTGATGCTCACAAGTAGAGTAAACAGTAATGTTTTTTTCTACTAACATTTCGTTGTATTTATATTTATTTTCAAAAGTGGAAGAACTAGGTTTTTTATTTGGATTTAATCCTGCAAATAGTTCTTTTACAAACATTTTAGCAACTCTATTTGGCGTTCCCTGCAGACTATCATCTGATAAGTCCATGCCAAGAGTAGTCAAAATATGTTCAACATCTTTTTTTATCAGTTCAATTTTTTCATCATCGGTTATTTCGAAAGCGTCTTTTCTCAAAGGAGTTTGTTCACTAGAAGCGATATGATTGTTTCCTATTTCGTCCGTAAAATCTTCGTTATTGGTCATTATTTGATAAGAAATTTTTTAGCAATTTTTAAGTGCAAAGATAAATATTATTGATTTATAAATGGCAGTACAATCTTTAAATTTAAATATTAGAAATTTTAAGATAATTTTTCGTTAATTTTATGTAAATTTCGCTCCTTAAAATTGTTTTGAAATGAAAAAATGTACTCTTTTATTTGTCATAATTACTTTATTTGCTAATTCATTAGTAGCTCAAAATTTAATTACAAATGGAAATTTTGAAACTTCGGGTGGGTTTACATCAAATTATAATTTATACGGAGGTTCAACAAGTTCACCGAAGAGCTATGCAATAATAGGTACGCCTTTAAGCATGAATCCAAACTACACCAATACTTGTGTAGATCATACTACCGGGTTAGGAAAAATGATGGTAGTGGATGGATCGAATAGTGCTGGTGATAAAATATGGGAGCAAGTTCCTGGTGGAGGAATTCCAGTTGTTTCAGGCACTGTTTATACTTTTAGTTATTGGATTCAATCAGTTTCAGCAACAAATGCAATCGGAAATTTAGCTGATATTGAAGTTAGAATTAACAATACCATTCTTATACCTACTACTGGAAGTACTATTTGTCCTGCAACTTTATGTTCTTGGACAAAAGTTGTTTATACTTGGACAGCTACAACAAATTATGCTCAGATATGGTTATATGATAAACAAACGTCTTCAGTTGGAAATGATTTTGCTCTGGATGATATAACATTAATGGCTGCGCCAACACCATTAACAGCTTCGTATTCTTATAATAATTCATCCTGTATAGGTGCTAATAATGGCTCAATTGTAATTTATGGAATTGGAGGGTCTGGCACTTATACATCTTATTCCATATCAGGCGCTTCTTCTCAAACTAACACCAGTGGGATGTTTACAAATTTAGCTCCCGGAACATATACAATATCTATTACAGATTCTACTCCAACTACGATTACTCAAAGTGGAATTGTTATTACTGATCCTTTTAATCCATTGATTGTATCTTCTAATGCGGCTATTTGTGCAGGAGGAAGTACAACCTTGTCAGTTAGTGGCGGATCTACATACACTTGGACTGCATCTCCGGCAGATGCCACATTGACAACTCCAAATAGTGCTACTCCATTGGTAAGCCCAATAACAACAACTACGTATACAGTTTCTTCGCCAATTTCGACAACGAAAAATTTAGTTTTTAATGGTGATTTTTTTCTTGGGAATGCTGGCTTTGTAACTGATTATCAGTATTTATCAAGTGCTCCTGCCGCTGGAGTTCAAAAAGCTTACGGAATAGTTTCAAATCCAAGTACCTGGTTTTCTCCATTTTCAACTTGTGGAGATCATACCAATGGAACTGGAAATATGATGGTAATTGATGGTTCAACATCGAATTCTGGAACTGACAAAATTTGGTCACAAACAATACCGGTTATTGCTGGACAAAATTATACGTTTAGTTATTGGATTCAATCCTTGACGAATACTAATTTTGCTTCTATTAATACGAAAATTAATGGCGTTTCATTAGGATCTGGATTAGCGCCATCAGTTATAACATGTGGAAATTGGACGCAATATACTTATACATGGAATTCTGGAGCTAGTACTATTGCTCAAATTAGTTTATACGATACTACTGTAATAGCCTCTGGAAATGATTTTGCGTTGGATGATATATCTTTTACAACTTTAAATACTTGTATCTATTCCAAATCTGCAATTATAACAGTTAATCCTTTGCCAGTTGTTACAATAAATAACCCAATTCTTTGTACTGGTGCTAATGCAATTGTAACAGCATCACCTGCAATTCCTGGAACTTACAATTACGTTTGGACTGTTCCGTCAGGGGTCACGAATCCTGGAAATGTTTCATCATTTCCAACTTCAATTGATGGTGTTTATTCAGTTGTTATTACAAATACAGTAACTAATTGTTCAAGTATAAGTGCATCAGGAACCTATACTAAACCAACAGTTACTATTTCAAGTAATTTTAAAGGTTGTTCTTCGCAACTGACTGCCAATTCAGGTGCTTTAGGTTTTGGTAATTATAATTATACATGGACAGTTCCATCTGGAGCCACAAATCCGGGGAATGTTTTTTCTTTTGTGGCAACTGTTTCTGGAACTTACACGGTTGTAATTACTAATACAATCACGGGTTGTATAAGTAATGTAGCATCAATAAATTTAGTATTTCCAGTTCTTTCAATTAATACTGTGTCAAATGTTACGGTTTGCAATGGTGATACGATTTTTTCAACATTATTTACAAGTAATATTATAGATCCAAATATTATTTATACATGGACAAATAGCAATCCATTATTAGGAATTGGTCCCTCAGGAACAGGTAATATACCAAACATATTAGCAACCAATAATACATCCACACCATTAATTTCTACTATTTCAGTAATAGCTACATTACTAGGTTGTCAAAATTCTCTACCAATAACTTTTACGATTAAGATTAATCCAACTCCTAAAGTTACAGTTAATGATATTGTTAAATGTACAGGTGATAACTCTCCAGATGTTGTTGTTGCTACACCTAATGTAGCAGGTAATTATACTTATACATGGACTGTTCCTGCAGGCATTACCAATCCTGGTAATGTTCCTAGTTTTACTCCTGTTGACCCCTGTTTAGTTACATGTAATGGAACCTGTGTAAAAAGTTATTCAGTGACAATTACCGATAATGTAACAAATTGTGTAAGTGCTTCAGCAACTGGAACGGTTGGACATTATATTAATTGTTCTACAGCGCCAATTCCACCCAAATGTCCAAATGGGGATATAAAAATAGAACCTACAGAAACATTATGTAACAATAGTAGTTGTACGACTTTAACGGCTTCATTTGAAGATGAACGAGCAACAACAAGTTATTCAGTAAAATGTATTCCATACGTACAAATTGTTCCAAGTGCAAGTGCAACCTCTGGTCCTTTGTGTACTATTGATGATACTTTTTCTGATCCACAAACCCTACCATTTACTTTTAGTTTTTTTGGTAGTTGCTATAATCAATTTCAAGTAGGAACCAATACTTTTTTGACTTTTAACGCTAATCATGGTCTTTGCAATGCACAAGGTAGTGGATATGTTTTTAATCAAACCATTCCAAGTACTGCGATGAATGCTTTATGGAGAAATTCAATATATTTTCCTATGCAAGATACAAACCCATCTCCAGGAGTGTCGCCAAATGTTTCAATTACTTATGCATGGGATGGACTTGCTCCATGTAGAAGAGCCATTATTTCAGTAAAAAATATGGGTTTATATTCTTGTGGTACTAGTCAAGGTCTTCAAGAAAGTCAACTAGTGTTGTATGAAGGAACTAATATAATTGATATATATATTAAAAATAGAACTACATGTTCTTCTTGGAATAGCGGAAGTGGTGTCATTGGAATTCAAAACGCTGGAGCTACTGCTGCTTATTCTCCTCCTGGAAGAAATACTGGAACTTGGACTGCTACAAATGAAGCTTGGCGTTTTACTCCAAATGGGTCATCAATTACTTCATTTAAATGGCTTGATGATACGGGAGCTGTAATAGGAACTACACCATCTGTATCTGTATGTCCATCAGTAGTATTACCAACAGATCATAAAACGTATACTGCTCAAGTTCAATATGCAGAATGTTCTGGAACAAGAACAGTGACACAGCCAGTAGATGTTTTTGTTTATCCAGATGATACTCAAACTCCAAATAATTTGTCAAATTGTGATCCAAATCAAACTTTTGATTTAACAGTAAATGAACCAGTAGTTTTAGGATCATTGCCTGCAGGAAGTTACGATATTTCCTATTATACATCTCAATATAATGCTGAAAATGGTATTGCTCCTATAGCTATTCCAACAGCTTATATAAGTGCTGGACAACCTATTTATATGGCTTTACAGAGCACGAATAATATTTGTGTAAGAGTTAAAGCATTTAATTTAATAGTTAATAAATCAAATTTAGATTTGGTATCAAATGTCGCAACCACTAATCAGACTTTATGTGTAAATAATGCAATTGACAATATTACTTATCAGTTTGGCGGAGTCTTTACGGGTGCAGTTGTAACAGGTTTACCCCCAGGAGTTGCTTATTCAACTATTGGGAATTCTGTATTTATTTATGGAACCCCAACTGTTGCATCAGCTACTCCTTATGTATATACTATTACTTCAACAGGAGGCAGTTGTACTGCTAAATCTTTAACTGGAAGTATATATGTGCCACTATTAATTCCGCCAGTTATTACTTGTGGTGTTTCGACACTTACTTCTGTTCAATTTAATTGGACACCTTTATCTGGCGCTACATCATATACAGTAACCTATACTATAAATTCAGGAACACCAACAGCTCTTACCAATATTGGAAATGTAACTATTTATATTGTTAATGGATTGAATTCTGGAGATAGTGTATCTTTAACACTTACTCCAATAGGAAGTTCTACTACATGTTTTACATCAGCTTCATTAAGTTGTTTAGCTTCTCCTTGTCCAACCATAACAAATCCTTCTGCAAATCAAACTTTATGTCTTGGGGGGAATCCTACACCTTTTTCGGTTACTACTTCTTTTGCGGGATCAAATGCTATTTCGTATGTTTATTTTACAACGCCTCAAGTGGGAAGTGATATGTATAGTGGAGGAACTCTGTTAAGTAATGCCACACCAAATGCTAGTGGTATTGCCACTTACGATGCTCCAGTTATAGGAAGTCCATTTTCACTTCCAAATATTGTTGGTACCTATTATATATATGCAATAGCTAATCCAACACCAACCGATGTTACTTGTAGACCTTATCAATTGATTCAAGTTATTGTTAATCCTTCCATTACTCCAACTATTTCCTGCGGAGCTTCGACAACAAATTCAGTTACTTTTAATTGGACATCGC
>CAZSZH010000072.1:0-10376 GCA_964610785.1 uncultured Flavobacterium sp.
CCACCTCTAATATAAGTTTTAATATTTGGAATTGGATTGAAATTTATGGCGATCTGGGCTTGGTAAAAAGTAAAAACCTAGACCCAACTTTTATCTACGATAATGGTATTCGACTAAACCTCGTAACAGATTATTTTGAACTATTCTTCCCTGTATACTCTAATAATGGATGGGAAATATCTCAACCTAAATATGCTGAGAAAATTAGATTTACCGCTACCTTTTCGCCACAAATATTAATTGGTTTATTTACTAGAAAATGGTTTTAAACATCAAATAATGTAGGCGGCTTATTTAACCTAAATGAAGATAATGACGACTAGGTATAGAAGTGAATAAAGTTCTGTTTCGGAGTTTGTTTCATTGTTGGTTTTATAATATCACGAACCAATAGCTATTAACTGTACATTTTTATTCAAAACTATAAATAAATGTACCATTTTTAAACAAGGAATGAAAATTTATTTTGGCAACCCACCACTTAATTTAATTACAATAAAAACTTATGTAAATTTGAACATTACAAAAAGACTAAATAAAAGCGAGATTTCCTGATGCTTTTAATTGTAATGACTTAAAAAAAACATGATGTAAAATTGAAGTATTATTGATAACCAAACATCTAAACAACCTGATCACTAATTAAATAAAATTATAAGTGGAAATTTCTACTATTATTTATTTTGAATTGAATAATAAATATAGAAATGAAATGAGTGCTACCATAAAAATAATAATTGACACTAGTGCAATGATGAACAAAATTACTTTTTTTGTTTTTTTCTTTTTAATCCTAACAAATGGCATACCCTAAAAAATTTGAAACTATTTTTATCAAAAAATCCCCGAAAAACGGGGATTTATAATTATAAAAGCAGACTTATTAAGCTTGTTCTAATGCTCTTTTTTCTTTTCTTTCTCTTAACAACTCTCTTGTTGCACCAAATATCCAGTAGAATACAAAGTTAACCAAGAAAATCATCAACCAAAAACCAATAGTTAAAATGGTTAAAAATAATAAGAACCCTAAATATTGCGCAAATGTAAACATATCTTCTGGAATTTTTTCTTAATAATAACACGTCAAAGATAATTCATAAATTTTATTCTACAAATAAAATGATGCAAATTATTAACATCGTTGTAAACAATCAATACCACCTCTTTTTCTTAAAATAATAAATCATTCCAATAAGTAAAAAAAACATCAATCCCATAATTACAAAATAGCCATACTTCCACTCTAATTCTGGCATGAACTTGAAATTCATACCATAAATACCCACAATAAAAGTCAATGGCATAAAGAAAACAGAAACGACCGTTAAGGTTTTCATTACTTCATTCATTTTATGACTTTGGGTTGAAAAAAAGAAATTGGATGCGCTTTCTAAAGTGGTTAAATCATATTCTATTTGCTCCAAAAGTTCTAGACATTTTTGATGCAATCGTTCAAAAAAGGTATAATTATTCGACTCAATAGCATCAAAAATATTATCGTCTTTTATACTTTTAATGGAATACAACGAATCTCGTAAGGGAATAATGGAACGTTTTAAGAAATTGTAATTATCTCGATGTTTTTCGATTTGTTCTAATATTGCTAAATCACTACTATGCTTCGATAAATTTATCAATTCCTCTACCTTATCTTCTTCATTTTCAATCGTTATGTAGAAGTTTTCCATTATGGCATCTAATAGCAAAAACAAAAGATAATCGGCTTTTTTGGTGCGTACGATGCCTGAATGCGTTCTAATGCGTTCGCGAATATGCATAAAAAAATCACTTCTTTTTTCTTGAAATGAAACCAAAATTCCATTTTTTAGTAAAAAACTAATTTGTTCTACTTTAATATTGTCAGAATCTGCTTCTGGTAATAATGATTTAATATTAAAAAACAAAGTATCGTGATATTCATCCAACTTGGTTCGCTTGGTGGTATTTAAAATATCCGAAAGCATGAAATTATCCACGTTTAAGAAATCACCAATCTTTTTTATAAAATCTGTATCATTTAATCCATGAACATTCAACCAATTGACTTTAGAATAATCAACGTGTTTTTCTATTTCATCAACATCAAATTCATGGAATTCAGCCAAATCCAAATCGCTATAAACAAACAACTGACTTTCGGTTTGCGTGTATTTATGAACACCTGTATATTCTAAAAGAGTTGGTTGTACTTTTTTTACCTTTTTGTATTTTATTTTTCTCACAAAATTAAATTTTGTCTAAATTTAGAAAGAATTATTTTTTTAAAAGTAATTTTACGAAAATTTATATATGAAAACACTAATTACCAACATACAAGAGCTATTGCAAATCAGAGATGCTTCCGTTAGAAAAGTTTCTGGTGCCGAAATGTCGATTTTACCTTCTATAAAAAATGCCTATTTACTGCTTGAGAATGATTTGATTGCCGATTTTGGTACGATGGAAAATTGTCCAACATTTGCTGTTGATACAACGATTGACGCCACAGGAAAAGTGGTGCTTCCTACCTGGTGCGACAGTCATACACATATTGTCTACGCTGGAAATCGAATTCAAGAATTTGTAGATAGAATTAATGGTTTAAGCTATGAAGAAATTGCTAATCGTGGGGGCGGTATTCTTAACTCAGCCAAAAAGCTTCACGAAACGTCAGAGGAAGAGATTTATAACCAATCGAAAGTACGACTTGAAGAAGTAATACGTCAAGGAACAGGAGCTGTAGAAATTAAATCGGGTTACGGATTAACAGTCGAGGGCGAACTGAAAATGCTACGAGTGATTAAAAAACTTTCTCAAAATTATCCTATTAAAATTAAAGCTACTTTTCTCGGAGCGCACGCCTTTCCTACCGAATATAAAGAAAATCATTCCGCTTATATCGATTTGATCATTAATGAAATGCTTCCTAAAATTGCTGCAGAAAATCTAGCCGATTATATTGATGCTTTTTGCGAAACAGGCTATTTTTCTGTCGCCGAAACAGAAAGAATTATGGAAGCCGGAAAGCAGTATGGTTTGAAAGCTAAAATACATGTAAATCAATTTAATGCCATTAACGGTATTGCTGCTTGTGTCAAACATAAGGCACTTTCTGTAGATCATCTCGAAGTGGTAACCGATGGTGACATTGCAGCATTGAAAGATTCTGAAACAATGCCTGTTGCACTTCCGTCTTGTTCTTATTTTATTAGCATTCCATACACTCCCGCACGAAAAATGATTGATGCAGGTTTACCATTAGCACTGGCAACCGATTTTAATCCTGGTACTACTCCATCGGGAAATATGAATTTTGTTGTAGCAACGGCATGTATCAAAATGAAAATTACTCCCGAAGAAGCAATTAATGCTGCAACTATTAATGGTGCGTATGCAATGGGAATTTCAGAATCTCATGGAAGTATTACTATCGGAAAAAAAGCAAACATCATTATAAGTAAAGAAGTTACATCGTTCTATCAATTGCCCTATTGCTTCGGAACAGATTTAATACAAACTGTTATTATTGAGGGAAAATTGTTTCGTAGGTAACTATTACCATTAAATAAAAAAAGGATGAAAGTATATTTATTATTTTCATCCTTTTTTTAAATCATTACATATTTAATGCAATTACACGTGTAGTGCTCTATTGTCTGTTGCTGCCAAAGCCGCTTCTTTGATAGCTTCAGCAAAAGTTGGATGTGCATGACTCATTCTTGAAATATCTTCGGCAGAGGCTCTAAATTCCATTGCCGTTACTGCTTCAGCAATTAAATCTGCACAACGTGCGCCAATCATGTGTACACCAAGCACTTCATCTGTAGTAACATCGGCAAGAATTTTCACAAATCCATCAATATCGCCACTAGCACGAGCTCGTCCCAAAGCTTTGAATGGAAAGCTACCTGCTTTATAAGCCACATTTTCAAATTTTAATTGCTCTTCTGTTTTACCAACAGCAGCCACTTCTGGCCAAGTATATACTACTCCTGGAATTAAATTATAATCAATATGTGGTTTTTGACCTGCTATAATTTCGGCAACCATTACTCCTTCTTCTTCCGCTTTATGTGCTAACATAGCTCCACGAACTACATCACCAATCGCATAAATATTTGAAACATTGGTTTGTAAATGATCGTTTACTTCAATCTGTCCTCTGTCGGTTAACTTGACACCCGCTTTGTCTGCATTCAATCCGTCTGTATATGGGCGACGACCTACTGAAACTAATGAGTAATCTCCTTCTAAACTGATAATCTCTCCTTTAGCATTTTCTGCTTTAACAGTAACTATTTTTCCTTTTCGTTCCACAGATTGAACTTTGTGAGACGTATAAAATTTCATTCCTTGTTTTTTCAAAACTTTGGTTAACTCTTTTGAAAGAGCTGCATCCATACCCGGAATAATTCGATCCATAAATTCTACCACCGAAACTTCGGAGCCTAATCGTAAATATACTTGACCAAGTTCAATTCCAATAACACCTCCACCAATGATTACAAGATGTTTCGGAACTTCTGGAAGTTTTAATGCTTCCGTAGAAGTAATGATTCGTTCTTTATCCAATTTAATAAATGGTAAATTCGATGGTTTAGAACCTGTTGCAATAATTATATTTTTGGCTTCAATTGTTTCTGTTGTTCCGTCAGTTTTAGTAATAGCTACATGAGTCGCATCGACAAAAGAACCTAATCCTTCAAAAACTGTGATTTTATTTTTATCCATTAAAAACTTAACGCCACCGCTCGTTTGGTCTACCACAGCTTGTTTACGGGCAATCATTTTCTCTAAATTCACTTTAACCTCACCCGACACTTCAATTCCGTGATCGGCAAAGTGCTGCAATTCTTCATAATGATGTGAAGAAGATAGTAAGGCTTTAGATGGAATGCAACCTACATTAAGGCAAGTTCCGCCAAGTGTGGCATATTTTTCAATAATTGCAGTTTTGAAACCTAATTGGGCGCAACGAATAGCTGAAACATATCCGCCGGGACCAGAACCTATGATGACTACGTCAAATGAACTCATATTATATTGATTTGTGTGTTTTATAAAAAAGTTGCACAAATTTACAAATTTAATTACAATAGTAAAGTCAATTGTAATTTTATCACTTCAATCAAATTGAAAGTAGTGGGAATTTTTGATTAATAATTATTATCTTAAATCCTCTTTGAGGTTTGATTTCAATACTATGTTTTGAGGTTTGCTTTTTTAAGAATGAAAAAAAGTAGATTAGGCTTTACTATTTTTTTATATATCAAATGGTATAGAAAATGAATTAGAAGTCATTTTTTCAATTATATAAGTCATTTTACAACTACTGATTTATTAATTGTCAATATATTAGATTCAAGTTTCTGATAAAGTAATGAAATATGCAAAATGTTTATATCCTCTTAATACCTCCAATAAAAATAACATTAGAATTGAAACGAAAGAGAGATTCATTCTAAAATTTAAAATACTGGTTTTGTGATTATTGTCATCATAGCAATTCTAATTTTTCATTGGATTTTTAGTGTAAATAAAATAACTTAAAGAAAATGTGTCTTTTGTCGTGCTAATAATTTTGAATATTTTCCCAGAATATTTACATTAGAGCAACGGAATTAAATATTTTGCATTTATTAAAAGTTTACTAAATTAATTTCATTAGTTTATTTAAATGGTTTTCTTAAAAACACTTTCTACAGAAAAATATAAATATTTATTTGTTTGATTATAAATTTTTAAGCTGATTATCACTTTTAGTATCACTTATTGTCCAAAAGAATCCGACAAAAAAGAAACGGTCTGCTGAGGGTGTAATGGCTCTTCGATTATAATATCCATTGGCATCAGGTGAGCTTGCATATTCATATCCATAGATGTTTTGAGTTCCCAACAAGTTCGAAATAGAAAAATATAAAATCTTTTGTGTGGTCAATAAATACGCCCAACTCATACTCAAACTGTTGTAACTTATAGTTTTGCCATTCATAAAAGCAACTTCATTCGGATTATTATATGGTCTTCCAGTAGTATAACTATTAGTTAAGCTTACTTGGGATTTCCATCGTTCAATCCAGTATTTTCCAACTACAGAAAGGCTATTATCTGCAACAAAACTGGGCGTTACTTCGGCAGTGTAGTTTTTGTAATCTCTTTTAGTGTCTATATAAGAATACGATATCCAATACTCAAAATTTTTGACTGATTTTCCATCTCTCCAAAACACATCGATGCCTTTGGCGTATCCTTTTCCGTTATTGTTATAATTCGTATTATATGAAGGTGTGAATGTGTTATATTTTACTAAACTAGAATAGTCTTTCAAATACACTTCGGTTCTAAAGGTCTGTTTTTCTTTACTATATTGATAATTTAGAATATAATGATTTGCTTTTTCACTGCTCAAATAATCCGCATATTTTAAATAGTCTTGCTTGGGAGTTTGAGTAAATTTCCCATATGCTAAAGAAAATTGGCCATTTTTACTAACTTTATATGCTAATGAAATTCGGGGTGCTACAGCCGATTCTTTAAGTAAATCATTATGATATGCCCTCGCTCCTATCTTAGTAGCAAACTTTTTTGAAAAGAAAACATCAGCTTCAGAATAAATTGCTGCAATATTCGAATTATATCCACTTTTAAAATAAACGCCCGATGATAGGTCTAGGGTTGCATCAAACGACTCGTTAAACTTGGTAATGAAGTAATCACCCCCAAAGGCAAGTTTGATACGATCTGTAAATGATTTTCTAAATTTTATCTTCATGTGAGAAGAATGTTCCGCATTTGAAACATTATCAAGATTCAATGCAATTTTATTTTGGCTATAACCATAACTTAACCCGGTTGTGAGTTGCCATCCATTACCAAATTTACCCTTGTATGAGGAATTCAAATAGAAATTATTATTTTCTAAATTTACCCTAATCAAATACGGACTATTAATTGTTTCTTGATTAATATCAAATTGTGACGCGTCGAAAGCAGCATATAATTTGAATATGCCATTCGTGAATTGATGTCTAAAAACGGTTTCACCAGATAACGATTGAAAAGGTTTATTCCAACTTACATTTTGAGGAATCACTTTCTGGTAGGGTTCTAAGTTGATATAAGCCGTATTGACACTCAACGAGTTTTTACCCCACACTTGCGTATTTGCCAATCCTAATCCAACAGTCATTAACGAAATATCGGTTTTTTCTTTCGTTTCTTCTTCTTTGGTATTCAACAATAAAACACTAGATAAGGCTTCTCCATATTCTGCTGAATAACCACCCGTTGAAAATGACATGCCGCTAAATAAAAATGGAGAAAATCTACCACGTGTTGGCAAATTTTGAGTAGAAGCACCATAAGGTTGTGCTACACGAATGCCGTCTACATAGGTTTGCGTTTCATCTGCCTCCCCTCCTCTCACAAACAATCGCCCATCTTCACCAACAGTTTGTGTTCCTGGTAATGTTTGCAGCGCTGCCACTATATTAGCATTAGAACCTGCAGTAGTAACTATATCTAGAGGCTTTAATACCGAAACGCGTGCTTTTTCGCCTGCATCAAAGGTTCCGGCATTAATGACAACCGTATCTAGGGTATTGATGCTTTCTTTTAAATTGATGGTTTTGTTATTTAATTTTTCAACTTCAAAAGGAATCTTTATAGTTTCATAAGAAAGATAAGTTACGACTAAAATCTTACTTCCTTTCTCTGATGTTTCAAATACAAACTCCCCTTTTTCATTGGTAGAAGCGCCATCATAAGTACCTTCAATAAATACATTAGCTCCCGAAATGGGATTATTTTTTTCATCCACTATTTTTCCAGAAAGTTTAGTTTGTGAAATTGCTATTGAGGAAACAAAAAGTAATATTAGCGTAATTATTGATTTCATAAAAATATTGTTTTGACGAAGCAAAGTTGCAACAAACCATTACAATATAAAATATAAGTTTACTCAATTGTAGATTTCTTACTATGAATTGTTAATTATAAGAGATGCTTTTACATTTCAAAAAGAATCACTACTATTGTATTAAAATAATGAACCTATGAAAACAATGAAATTTCTTATTGTAATTATACTTTTAATTGCAATTCAATCGCTTTCTGCTCAAGTGATAACAGATAAATGGAAAGCTATGAATGATTATCATGCGTTACTATTTACTTTTTTAAAATCGGCAGAGGATGGCAATTTTAAAGTTATCAAAGGTAATTCGGATGAATTGCTAAAAAGAGTTGATTTATTAGATACTACTACGATGCCGCAAGAATTGAGAACACCTCAAGTGGAACATGCCATCTTACTTTTGAAAAAACAAACTAAATTAGTGGATGAATTGGTAAAAAATAAAGCACCAAATGCCGAAATAATGAGAGCGTTTCAAAACTTATATGACATATATAACCGTTTAGCTTTGTTGAGTGAACCTAGAAGATAATTATTGAATTATCTCTTTTTAATCTTGCATAAAAAAAATCATGTCAAACATTTACTTAGGATATCATTTCATTGTAGAGCCTAAAGAATTGGGTTCCGAAATATTAATTGCAGAATTAGGAGAAAAGCCTTTTGAAAGTTTCATCGAAACTGATTTAGGAATTGTGGCGTACATTCAAAAAGACTTGTGGACCGCAGATGTTCTCGATGATATATTTATCCTAAATTCACCAGAATTTACTATTTCTTACAAAGTAGAAGAAATCGATCAAGTGAACTGGAATGAAGAATGGGAAAAGAATTTTGAGCCGATTGATGTGGACGGAAAATGCCATGTTCGCGCGCCTTTTCATCCTAAAACCGAAGCGAAATTTGATATCATTATTGAACCTAAAATGAGTTTCGGAACTGGTCATCATGAAACGACTCACATGATGATTCAGCATTTATTAGAACTTGATGTTACCGGAATGAAAACGCTCGATATGGGTTGTGGCACTGCTATTTTAGCAATTCTAGCAGAAATGAAAGGAGCACAACCAATTGATGCTATAGATATTGACAATTGGTGTTATTTGAATTCTATTGAAAACGTAGAACGAAATCATTGCCACGCTATCACCATTTATGAGGGAGATGCCGCTTTATTACAAAACAAACAGTATGATTTGATTATCGCCAACATCAATAGAAATATTTTGTTGAGTGATATGCAAACCTATGTTGACTGTTTAAATCAAGGCGGACTATTGTTATTAAGCGGATTTTATTCTGAAGATATTCCGTATATTAACGAAAGTTGTACCGAAAAAGGATTGACTTATGTTAAAAAATTTGAAAGAAACAATTGGGTTTCTTTGAAATATGTAAAGTAATAGAACCAATGTTATTTACAAGAATTTATGAATACAATTGAACAAGTTCAGGAAGATGTTTTAATTGAAGATCAAATTGGAATTAACAACGAAATTGTCTTGTATAATGATGATGTCAATACATTTGATCATGTTATTGAAACGCTGGTTATTGTATGTAAACACACCCCAGAGCAGGCAGAGCAATGTGCTATTTTAGTTCATTATAAGGGAAAATGCACAGTAAAAACTGGACATTATGATGAATTGAAGCCACAATGCACACAATTATTGAAAGCAGGTTTAAGTGCCGAGATAGTGTAGAAAACACAACATTTATTAGACTAAAACTATTCAGAAATGTTTTCTTGAGGATGTATTTTCTTATTTAACTATTAATCAAATTTGTAGCGTATTCCCAAAGCAAAATCTGAACCATAGTTGCCATCGCGATAACCACTGGAATTAATATACAGTTCAGGTCTTACATCTAATGATAATTGAATAGGAACTTCTTTAAAATTATATTCAACACCAATATCACCTGCGAGAAAAAGAAATGTCCCGTGATTACTATTATTATTTAGATTATAATTCCAACTTCCTAGTCCTGCACCGCAACCGGCATACCAATTAAATCCATTATCAATATTCCAAACCCATTGATATAATCCAACAATTTTAATGGCATTAATATCGTTACTATTTCTCCACCCTAAATCAATTTCCAAGCGGTTAGACTTGGTTAATCCTCTTTGATACGAAATTTCTCCACCAAATCCTGAATTATCCCCCAAACGAAGTCCTAAAACATTTTTAGATAGTTCTTGAGCTTTGACATTAAATGCTAAACCAATTAGCATAAAAGTATATATAATTACTTTTTTCATAATTTCAATTTTAATTCGTTTCTGCAAAATTAGTCTATTATTTTTTATAAGATTTATAAATTAAAACCTAATTATTACAAATTTATTGTATCCTTAAAATGATATACTTCTTAAATTAATAATTCCATTTGGAGCTTTGACTCAAGATTAAAAAAAAAGCCAGAAGAAAATTCTTCCGACTTTTTAAAATTTTGCATAAATATATTT
>CAZSZH010000073.1:0-9954 GCA_964610785.1 uncultured Flavobacterium sp.
AAATATATTTATGCAAAATTTTAAAAAGTCGGAAGAATTTTCTTCTGGCTTTTTTATTTTATAATGTAAGAAAATTATATTTAAAATCAATTAAAAATTCATTTAATCGATTTTATTCATCTTTTATCGATGTTTTTTTTGGTGATATTTCATTTAATTTTACTTTTATACAGAAGATAACCCCAAATCAAAAAAAATGGCAACAATAAATTACTATTATACAAAATCTGTTTTAGAGAAAGTTAGTAAAAATCCATCTGAATTTAAAGAAGAACTAAAAGAAGCAAAAAGAAGGTTATTGCCTTTTGAAATTACTAATTTAACTAAATGGTTAGATTTTTACACAACTAATAAACCTGAACTTAAAATATGTATGGAAGATTTAAGTATTATAAATAACTGATTAGTATGTTTACAAGTTAATGTTGACATATTCAATTATTTTAAACTAAAATCGTTTAAAATGTTAATATAAAATTTTGGATACTTTGATTCTAATGTAACTATAAATTAAAAACCGTCAAGTACTAATTACAAGACGGTTTTTCTTTGGTTGGGTTAGTTAAAATTATTTAGTTGTTTAGCATAACTGGCATCACAAGCATTGTTACAGTCTCTCCTTCGTCAAGTCCATCAACTGGCGTAAGGATTCCTGCTCGGTTTGGCATCGACATTTCTAATTGAATTTCATCCGATTGCAAGTTGCTTAGCATTTCCAATAAGAATCGAGAGTTGAACCCTATTTGCATGTCATCGCCTTGATAATCACAAGTCAATCGTTCTTCCGCTTTATTAGAATAATCGATATCTTCGGCAGAAATATTTAATTCCGCACCAGCTATTTTCAAACGAATTTGGTGCGTAGTTTTATTTGAGAAAATCGCAACACGACGAACCGAGTTAAAAAACTGTGTTCTATCAATTAATAATTTGTTAGGATTTTCTTTTGGAATAACCGCTTCATAATTTGGATATTTACCATCAATTAATCGACAAGTTAATATATAGTTTTCAAATGAGAAAGTAGCATTAGCATCGTTGTAATCAATTTTTACCTCGGCATCAGACGCCCCTAGAATACTTTTTAAAATATTCAAAGGTTTTTTGGGCATAATGAAATCAGATACTTGCGACGCTTTCACATCTGTGCGCGCATACTTCACCAATTTATGAGCATCGGTGGCAACAAAGATTAATCCTTCTGGTGAAAATTGGAAAAATACACCACTCATTACCGGACGTAAATCATCATTTCCTGCAGCAAAAATAGTTTTACTAATAGCGGTTGCCAAAACTTCGGCAGGAACTAACGTTGACGAAGGATCTTCCAAAGTAACCGATTTTGGAAATTCTTCTCCAGGTGCATATGCAATAGCATATTTTCCAGAGTTTGAACTTATTTCTATAGTGCTATTTTCTTCAACAGTAAATGTTAATGGTTGTTCAGGAAAAGTTTTTAAAATATCCAATAACAATTTTGCAGGTACAGCAACACTTCCTTTGTCAGTAGATTCAATTTCTAAAGTAGCCGACATGGTTGTTTCTAAATCGGAAGAAGAAACTGTCAACGATTTTTTATCTAATTCAAATAAAAAATTATCTAGAATGGGTAAGGTGTTACTGCTATTAATAACGCTACCTAAAACTTGTAGTTGTTTTAATAAATACGAGCTTGATACAATAAACTTCATCTTATATTATTTTTTACAAATATATCTTAAAGAACTCGATTTCAAAAAGATTTTTATTAACATTACTTGCTATACTTTCGTTTTCTCACTAAAGTAAACCCAAATCCAAACAGCATCAGAATAATAATTGGCACTCCGACAGTTATGATTTGGGAAAAGGTATATTCTTCGGTAACTTTTTGTGTGTCCAAAATAGGTAAATCCACTTCTTTACTTCGGATGTTGATAAGTCCATTATCATCAAGTAAATAATTCACGCAATTCATCATGAATTCCTTGTTGGCATAAAGGTTATTGGTCCATTTGTCGAATCCCAGTTCTAACGGTTGATAGTTTTTGTCCAATTGATTTTTGACAACATCACCATCCGAAATTATAATCATTTTATTGTCTTTTCCGATAGGTGCAAAGCTACTTTCCTTAAATGGTAATACTCTGTTTTGGTATACCGAATGAAATTTTCCTTCCATTAAAACCGCAACAGGCAGATTTCCTTTGCCAGTAAATTCTTTTTGGTCGGGACGCTCTTCGACCATTTTTAAATTAACTTCTGTAGGCGTTCCAACCGATTTGGAATAGGGAGAACTTTGCAACAAAATCGTTTTTTTTATATCGTTTTTTAGAAGTTCTATTGGATTAGTAAATTCAAATTTAATTCCATCTAAATTGGTTACAATCGGGCTCGTTTTAGATTTATCTTTATTATCCACGGGATAAATCATTGGTGAAAATAGCCACGGAAATTTGGTATATTGGGTTCCGCTTCCTTCTTGTCCAGTGGCTAAAGAAATTGGGGTAGCCATGACATCTTTGATTAAATCAGGTTTGATTCTAACCCCATATTTAAAAAACAAATCATTTAAATTCAAATCCCTAGGAAAAGCAAGATTAGCTCCTGTACTCATTAAACTGTCCATCTCCATATTCACCAGATCTACCAGCCAAAGTGTTTTTCCTCCATGCATAATGAATTGATCTAAAACCTCTTTTTCATCATCAGTAAAAGCTTCTGTTGGTTTGGCGATCACTGCTAAATCATATTTATTCAGGGCTTTTAGTGTATTATTTGGACTTTTTGCTACGGAGTCTAATGTGAATGGACCAATGTAATAATTTTCACGAACTAACTTTAAAAAATCGGCTATATTTCGGTCAGCCATTTCGCCGTTGCCTTTAATGATAGCAATTTTCTTTTCTCTTTTTTTCGTCACCGTATTGAAAGCATTAGCAAAAGCATATTCTAAATGCTGCACCGAGCTCACCACTTTTTGAGCAGTAGAAGCTCCCATCATGTTTTTTAACAAAGGCACTTTGGTACTTTTATTGCCATAAGTAACAACTGCCCATGGAAAAACTACTTCTTGTGTTTGTTTTCCTTTTGCATTCATGGTTACGTTCAAAGGGGTTAAACCTCTCTCATAGAACTTTTGCATGATCTGTTCACGGTTTTCCTCTTTATCAAGTGGATTTACAAATTGGAAAATCACATTGGAATTGTATGCTTTAAATTCACCCAATAATTGTTGTGTTTCGGTTTGAAGTTTTTTAAATTCACCCGGGAAATTCCCTTCTAAAAAAACATCTACATACATTGGCTGTTTAATGTCTTTAATGATGTTTAAAGAAGTCGTAGAAAGGGTATATCGCTTGTCGGCCGTTAAATCAAAACGTTTGAAAAAGAAATTTCCAGTAAAATTTAGTACTACCAATACACCAATGATAGTAATCAGATTTTTTAAGTTAGTTTTTTTATCTTCCATTATGATTTCAATGATTTTAATTTGTAAACAGTCAACGAAAGAAATAAAATAGTAATACTGACAAAATACATCACATCTCGAGTATCAATAACACCACGACTCATGCTTTTAAAATGAAAATCCATTCCAAAATAGGCAATTAAATCGCCAAAAGTTTTCATCTGTGAAGCTATTCCTTGAAAACCAAAATAGAGAAGAAAACACAAGAAAACAGAAACTATAAAGGCGACAATTTGATTTTCGGAAAGGGTAGAGGTAAAGATTCCAACAGCGGTGTAACCACCAATTAAAAATAATAATCCAAAATAGGAACCCATCGTGCTCCCCATGTCTATATTGCCTACAGGCATTCCTAATCCATAAATTATATAAACATAAATGAAGGTAGGAATAATGGCGATTATTATCAGTAAAAGAGCTCCAAAGAATTTTCCGCCAACAATTTCCCAAATAGATATGGGTTTCGTCAAAAGTAACTCGATTGTTCCTTGTTTCTTTTCGTCCGAAAAACTGCGCATTGTTACCGCTGGAATTAAGAAAATTAATATCCAAGGAGAGATTGTGAAAAATGGGGATAAATCGGCAAAACCACTGTTTAAAATGTTGTATTCTCCTTCAAAAACCCAAAGAAATAATCCGTTGAGTAAAAGAAAAATGGCAATAACTAAATATCCAATTGGCGAACCAAAGAAAGATTTTATTTCTCTTAATAATATTGATTTCATATTTTATCTGCCACGAAGGCGCTAGGTCACAAAGTTTTTATTTATTATCTTTTATCAATTTTCTTTTATTCCAAAGAAACTAACTTATCTACACTCCAAGCCTCGGGTTTATCATTGAATAATTTTTTGGTAAATGACCAAACATCGTCAAATAAAGCTGATTTTCTATAGTTTTCCAAATCTTCTGCGCTTTGCCAATAGCTGTAAGTGAAAAAGATACAAGGATTATTTTTGTCTTGATATAGTTCTAGTAAACGATTTCCTGGTGAATTTCGTATGTGTGATTTCATAACTTCAAAATTTTCCAAAAAAGCAGGAATATTTTCTTCGTGAAATGATAATTTTACTATTCTTACGAGCATAATCTAATTATTGAAATTAATCATAACAAAATCTCTGTAGCGCAAACCCAAAAGAGAAGAGGCGGTACCTGTTTTTTGATTGCCTTTATAAATTCCTATTTCGAGAAATCCTGCTTCATTAAATATAGCTAAATGTTTTCCTGTAGGTGTCGCGTTCTGAAGGTCGGTAGTTTCAACATCAGAATATTTTGCAAATATAGTTTTTACTTTTTTCCCTTTAAACTGAACCTCATAAGGTCTTCCCTTAGCGATATCTACGAATAATTTTTTAGTAATATTGGTCACCGCATTTCCAAATTGATCGATATACACAATATAGCCTTTTATTGAATCAGAATCGGATGCAATTACAGGCTGTAGTTCGGTCACTTCTTTCAATTGTTTAGTCTCTTTGCCGATTACATTTAGTAAACCACCCTTAGCAAGATGAACTGCAACAGTAACAAAAACATCCATATCTGTTGCATCGGGCAATAATCTGTCATGGATGTTAATTGTAACTATTTTTTGAGGGGTAATTTTTTGTATCAACATACTCAAAATTCCATTATTGGCAGCAATAAAAAAATGATTATTCCATTCCATGGCAATATGTTGATTGTTTTCTTTTAGTTCTATATCAATTCCAATAATGTGAACTGTGCCTTTTGGAAAGCTCGAATAGGCTGCATCAATAATATAACTTGCTTCACTGATATTGAATGAATCAATATCATGTGAAATGTCAACTATCACTGCTTCTTTATGTTGCGATAAAATCTTACCCTTCAAAGCACCAACAAAGTGGTCTTTTAGTCCGTAATCGGTAGTAAGGGTAATTATTGACATAAAATTGTTTATAACTAAATGAGAAACGTATTGCTGTATTTCTTAAATTTGAAATGATTGCAAAGCTACTAATAAATAGCAAAAAAAATAATTAAAAACTCATCCATTTGAACGAACGTATTATTGAATTAAACGACATCGCTCCTAAAGAATTCTGGGGCGCTCAAGACACTCACCTTGAAACGATTAAAAAGTACTATCCTAAGTTAAAAATTGTTGCCCGTGGCACAACACTTAAAGCATTTGGTGAAAAAGAAGCATTGGACGAATTTGAAAATCGATTTAACAGATTAATGCTTCATTTTACAAGATACAATAATATTGATAACAATGTAATCGATAGGGTTATTCAAAGTAATTCTCAAGAGGAACAACGTATGCCCGACCATGACAAAATATTGGTTCATGGAATTGGCGGAAAATTGATTAAAGCAATGACACCCAATCAGCAAAAATTGGTTGAAGCAGTCTTTAAAAATGATATGGTTTTTGCCGTTGGTCCTGCTGGTACCGGTAAGACCTATACGGGTGTGGCTCTTGCAGTGAAAGCATTGAAAGAAAAACAAGTAAAGCGAATTGTATTAACACGTCCAGCAGTAGAAGCTGGAGAGAATTTAGGGTTTCTTCCTGGTGATATGAAAGAAAAATTAGATCCTTATATGCAACCATTGTATGATGCTTTGCGTGATATGTTACCTCCGCAAACATTGGATGATTATATTTTAAAAGGAATTATCCAAATTGCTCCTTTGGCTTTTATGCGAGGTCGAACGTTAGACAACGCTTTTGTAATTCTTGATGAAGCTCAAAATACTACTCATTCTCAAATGAAAATGTTTTTGACTCGAATGGGGAAAAATGCTAAGTTCATCATAACTGGTGATCCTGGTCAAGTCGATTTACCTAGGAGAACAATTTCGGGGTTGAAAGAAGCTATTTTGGTGTTGAAAGATATTGAAGGAATAGGGATTATTTATCTTGATGATAAGGATATTGTTAGACATCGATTGGTTAAAAAAGTAATTGATGCCTACAAGAGCATAGAAAATCATGATTGATATCAGATTAATAATAGTAGATTTGAAGCGAAAAGTAAGGTAAAAAATCTCTTTTTTTGCTTCAATTTTTTTAAAAGAATTAATGAAAGAATACTTTAAATACGCCAATGGCTTCCTAAATATTAACGACGAATATATCTTTCTTACTATTTCTGGGAATTGGTCTGAAACTCATAAATTGAAAGAAAAATCTACAGTAAAATTAATAACAAATAAAATATTTCTTAATTATTTATTTATAAGTGTTTTGCTAGGTATTGGTGCTTATGATGTTTTGAAAGATTTTAGGAATAAATCGTTTCCTTTTGGGATTGTGTTAATTGCTCTTGGGATCGTAGCATTTTTAAAAAGAGATAAAGGCAATAGCTTTAAAATTCCCTTAGTTAAAATTATCAAAATTACAATTGCTGAAAACAGAGCTACAATTGTTTTTTTTAACAAAAACGATGTTGAAGATTTGTTAGAAATCACAACTATTGAATCAAAAGGATTAGGAGTTTTAGAACGAATTAAACAACAATTAAATATTTGATTTAAATGTAAAGACATTTTTAGGATGTCTTTTTTTAATTACTTTTGCACCTCACAACACAGCACTAAAATGAATACAATAACGACAACTAATTTTAAATTTCCCAATCAAAAATCGGTTTATCGAGGAAAAGTTCGTGAAGTATACAATATTAACGACGAACTTTTAGTAATGATTGCTACCGACAGACTCTCTGCATTTGATGTGGTACTACCTAAAGGGATTCCGTATAAAGGTCAGATTTTAAATCAAATTGCGACCAAATTCATGGAACTAACGTCTGACATTGTTCCCAATTGGTTGATTGCAACTCCAGATCCCAATGTAGCAGTTGGTCATTTATGTGAACCTTTTAAAGTAGAAATGGTTATTCGTGGTTACTTATCGGGCCATGCTACTCGCGAATATGCATCAGGTAAAAGAGCAATATGTGGTGTAACAATGGAAGAAGGATTAAAAGAAAATGATAAGTTTTCTATGCCGATAATTACGCCAACAACAAAAGCAGATAATGGTTCTCATGATGAAGATATTTCTCGTGAAGATATCTTGTCAAAAGGAATTGTTTCTGAAGAAGATTATTTGATTTTAGAAAAATATACTCACGCTTTATTCCAACGAGGGACTGAAATTGCTGCAAGTCGTGGATTAATTTTAGTTGATACTAAATATGAATTCGGAAAGACGAAAGATGGTCAAATAGTATTGATTGATGAAATTCATACACCTGATTCTTCTCGTTATTTTTATTCAGAAGGGTATCAACAACGTCAACATAAAGGAGAGGAACAAAAGCAATTATCTAAAGAGTTCGTGCGTCGTTGGTTGATGGAAAATGGTTTTCAAGGTAAAGATGGACAACAGATTCCTAATATGAGTGATGCGTATATAGAAACGGTTTCAGCGCGCTATATCGAGCTGTATGAAAATATTTTAGGAGATAAATTTGCAAAAGCGGATATTTCAAATATTAACGAACGTATTGAAATAAATGTTTTAGAATATTTGAGTAACAGATAAAATAAAGAAAGTCCCAAAGCAATTGAGTTTTGGGACTTTTTTTGTCTTATTTAAAATAGGAGAAATCGTGATTATCTTCTATTTTTAGCAAACTTTCATAAATCAATTTGATGACGTTTTCTACATCTTCTCGATGAACCATCTCTACTGTAGTATGCATGTAACGTAGCGAAAGTGAAATTAATGCAGAGGCAACGCCTCCATTACTGTATGCAAAAGCATCAGTATCAGTGCCTGTAGCCCGAGAAGTAGCATGACGTTGAAATGGAATTTTCTTTTCTTCGGCAGTGGCAACAATTAATTCACGAAGAATATTTTGAGTAGCAGGAGCATAGGCAATAACCGGACCTTTACCCATTTGCAAATCGCCTTCAATTTTCTTTTCAATCATGGGTGTAGTAGTGTCGTGACAAACATCGGTAACTATGGCAATATTAGGTTTGATAGTGTGTGTAATCATTTCAGCGCCACGAAGACCAATTTCTTCTTGAACCGAATTCACAATATACAATCCAAAAGGTAGTTTCTTTTTATTTTCTTTCAACAATCGAGCTACTTCAGCAATCATGAAGCCACCCATTCTATTGTCTAAGGCTCTACAAACAAACTTATTCTCGTTCAAAATCAGGAACTCATCAGGATAAGTAATGACGCATCCAACGTGAACTCCCAATGCCTCAACTTCTTCTTTTGTAGCGCAGCCACAATCAATAAAAATATTGTGTAAGCTTGCTGATTCTTCTTTACCACGATTTCTCGTATGAATAGCAGGCCAGCCAAAAACTCCTTTAACAATGCCGTTTTTAGTGTGAATATTAACACGTTTGGAAGGCGCAATTTGATGATCAGAGCCACCATTTCTAATAACATAAATCAATCCATTATCGGTAATATAGTTTACGTACCAAGAAATTTCATCCGAATGTCCTTCAATCACTACTTTAAATTTTGCGTCAGGATTGATAACACCAACAGCAGTTCCGTAAGTGTCTGTGATAAAAGTATCGACATAAGGTTTTAAGTATTCCATCCAAATCTTCTGTCCTCCTGCTTCATATCCAGTAGGAGATGGATTGTTTAAATATTTTTCTAAAAATGTAAGAGACGATTTTGTCAATATTGATTTTGATGCCATAGCTTTTTTTTTGCTAAAATATAAATTTGGCATTACACTTGTTAATGATATTCTATATTTTTACACTAAAATTAACACACATGTTTAAACTTCGTTTTTTAGCCTTATGTATTATTTTTTCTTGCGGTGTATTTGCGCAAGTTGTTAAAGTCAATTCTAAAGATAAAGAGATTGAAATTAGGGAAATCGATTCCATAAAATTAGACACTATTCTTTTGGATGATGTTTTTATATCAAAAGAGAAATTTGATCCAGAAGCCAAAAAGCAATTTCTGTTACTTCAAAATAGAGTATTTAAAGTTTATCCATTTGCTAAAATTGCTGCTGATAGGCTTTCTTCTATAAACAGTACAATGGATAAACTTAAATCAAATAAAGAAAAAAGGAAGTACTTCAAAATAGTAGAAGAGTTTATGGATAATGAATTTAAAGATAAACTCAAAAAGCTTTCTCATAAACAAGGTCAAATATTGGTTAAGTTAATTTATCGTCAAACAGGCGTTTCAACATTTGATCTTATAAAGAACTATAAAAGTGGTTGGAAAGCATTTTGGTCCAATAATGCCGCAAGACTTTTTGAAATAAATTTAAAGGAGACCTACAAGCCTTTTGATAATAATGAAGATTATCTTATCGAAACTATTCTCTATCGAGCCTTTACCAATGGTCGTTTGATAGAACAAAAAGCGGCCAATCCGGTTGATATAAATCAACTTAATGAACATTGGGAAAAGTTGGCAAAAGAGCTTAATAAGAAAAAATAATTTTTTTTCAGCGAAAGGTTTGGTTTTTTTTGCGAACCATTTTCCCGCTTTTCGCTTTACAAGGTGCCGCTTCAATCGG